>JAYVNZ010000337.1:0-22551 GCA_043758185.1 Gemmatimonadaceae bacterium
TTCGGATTGTCTGCCTCGGTGCAGCATTCGCGCAATCCACACGGCCCAGCGCCCGATGCGCTCCTGGCGGGCAGGACCGCCCACAAGAATTGTCCGTACCACCAGCGGTGCGCCATCGGTGGCGTCCAGCACGAGTGCGTCCACCCGCCCGATCTTCTCATTGTGCCGGTCCACCAGCTGGATGTCGAGCACATCATGCACGAGCAGCAACCGGCCCACGTCAGCCACCTCCCAGGATCTGCAGCGGTACTGCCGCCAGGAAGATGGCGATCGACGTGATGATCAGGATACCGAGCGCAATGTTGGAGGGCCAACCATTCACGTGGGTGGCCATGACGTCCGCGTCGTTCATCAGCACGGCGAGTGGCACCACCGTCATGGGCAGGCTCGCTGCCGTGGCGACCATCGAGATGTTCGTCAGCTTCAACGGGTCGGCCCCGCCGACGATCACGAGTGCCGCAACGAAGAGGAGCGCGCTGTAGGTGACGCTGAATCGCGCATTCTTCGCTGGCCGGAGATTCTGGCTCCACGCCCACCCGAAGCCCTGCGCCAGCAGGTAGGCCAGCGAGAGCACCACCTCCATGGTCGCGCCGAAACACGTGATGCTCAGAATGGCGATGAATAGCATAGTGCCCGCGCGACCCAGCGGCGTGGACAGCACGAGTGCCATCTTCGGAAAGCTGTCTGGGTGGATGTGACCTGGTGCGAGGACCACGGCCGCCGCGGCACCCAGCGCAACCTCACCCCATTTTTTCACGGTAGTTCTCCCTGATCGGACCCGCAGTGGGCAGGAGTCATACCCGCGGGCGAACTCGGCGCGTGACTCGTGCGTTTGTCGCGCGATGCACTTGCGTGGCGCAGAATCCCGGCGCTACTTCACTTGCAGAGACGGTTTTCCCCGGAGGCAGTGTTGTCGTCGTTCCCCGAGACTTTTGGCGCCCTCAAGCGCTCATCCTACGGTACGCCTGCTCGCGCCGTTCGTTCGGTCAAGGCCGAGATGCGACAGAACCTGCTTGCTCGCCTTGCCGCGGGCGGTCCGCTGTTCCACGGTGTGCTGGGCTATGAAGAGACGGTCATGCCGCAGATCGTCAACGCCCTGCTCTCGCGCCACAACTTCATCCTGCTCGGCCTCCGCGGACAGGCCAAGTCGCGCATCCTGCGCGCGTTGGTGGGCCTGCTCGATGACGCGATGCCCATCATCGCGGGCAGTGAGGTGAACGACAACGCGTTCGCCCCCATCTCGCGCTACGGCAAGAATCTCATTGCCGACGCAGGTGACGACGCGCCCATCGCCTGGGTGGATCGCGACAGCCGGTTCGTGGAGAAGCTCGCGACGCCCGACGTGACGATCGCCGACATGATCGGCGACCTCGACCCCATCCGCGCGGCGCGTGGCGGCCATGTGCTGTCTGATGAACTCACGATCCACTACGGCATGCTGCCGCGTGCGAATCGCGGCATTTTTGCACTGAATGAGTTGCCGGACCTCGCGGGCAAGGTGCAGGTAGGCCTGTTCAACGTGATGCAGGAGGGCGACGTGCAGATCAAGGGCTATCCCGTCCGCTTGCCGCTCGACGTGCAGCTCTGCTTCACGGCCAATCCCGAGGACTATACGGCGCGCGGCAAGATCATCACGCCGCTCAAGGATCGCATCGGCAGCGAGATCATCACGCATTACCCGGAATCGGTGGCGCTGGGCATGGAGATCACGGCGCAGGAGTCGTGGACAGCGCGCGATGCCAAGGTCGTGCGCGTGCCGGATTTCATTGCCGAGGTGGTGGAACGCATCGCGTTCGAGGCGCGCACGGACAAGCGCATCGACCGTCGTTCCGGCGTGTCGCAGCGCATGCCCATCAGCGTGATGGAGAACGTGGTATCGAACTCGGAGCGGCGCGCCATCGTGACGGGCGAAGAGGAAATCGTACCGCGAATCTCCGACGTGTACGCGGCGCAGCCGGCCATCACCGGCAAGATCGAGCTCGAGTACGAAGGGGAGCTCGTGGGCGGGCACGCCATCGCACGGGATTTGATCCGGCGCGCTGCCGATGCCACATTCAGCGAGCGGGCGGGAGGCGTGAACACCGACGACGTGATCATCTGGTTCGATGAAGGCGGGGCGCTGCAGGTGTCGGAAGACGAGCGAGCCGGCGCGATGCAGGCGGCGTTCGAATCCGTGCCGGGCCTCATCGAGCTGGTGCGGCACGTGGGACTTGCAGCCGAGGGTGATGCGCCGCAGACCGTCGCGGCCTGCGAGCTGGTGCTGGAAGCGCTCGTGGCGCGGCGAAAAATCTCCCGCTCGGATGGGGGATTGTACGGCCGTGCGGAGCCCGAGCGAAAGCGCCGCCGGCCCAACGAGGATTTCTTCGGGGGCGGGCTGTCAGCCTGACCCGGATGGCGCCCCGTACCCAGCCGGAGCCGCTGGCGGTGGACGTGGTGCCGTCATGTACGCCGCGCATCGCGGTGCGGCTCGCAACACCGCGCGACCTCGATGCGGTGATGCAGCTCCGGCTGGCGCTGCTGCGCGAGTATCCGGAGCATCCCATTTACGGCCGGCTGCGTGCCGACGTGAGCCGGCGAGCCCGCGACCTCTTCGCTGCACAGTTGCGCTCCGTGGGCGAAGCGATCTTCCTCGCCTGCGAGGATGACGAAGCGGCGGGCATCCTGCGCTGCGTCGAGTCCATGGGGTCGCCGTTGCTGGAACCGGCGCGCTACGCGTACGTCTCGTCCGTGTACGTACGTCCGGAGTCACGGAAGCGCGGTGCACTGCGCGCCCTCCTGCGCGCCGCAGAAGCGTGGGCGACGGCGCGCGGACTGGACCAGATGCGCCTGCATAACGTGGCAGGCAGCGCGTCGGCCGAAGGCGCGTGGACCGCCCTTGGCTTCGACATCGTGGAGCAAGTGCGCGTCCGCCAGATCACTTCCCGGCCGCGCTGATGCCGGTCGTTACCATTTCGCGCCAGTATGGCTCCGGCGGGTCCGAGGTGGCGGAGCGTGTGGCCCGCGCACTGGGGTGGAAGTTGTACGACAATGCGGTCGTGGATGAAGTGGCGGCGCGATTGGGCATTGCTGCGTCGGTCGTCACGGCAGACGAGGAGCGCCGGCCGTCGCTGTCCGAGCGAATCGCGTCCGCCATTTCGCTGTCGGCCCCGGAGATGATGCCCACAGTCGGCGATCCCACGTTGTCGCCCGGCGAGGACCGAATCGTTGAAGTGACAGCACGCGTGGTGCAGGAGGCCGTGCTGGCGGGTCCGGCGGTGATCGTGGGCCGAGGGGCGCAGGCGCTCCTCGCGACACGCAGTGACGCGATCCACGTCTTCTGCTACGCACCAGCCGAAGCCCTGGCTGCGTACGCGATCACCAATCTTGGTGTGAAGAGCGCTGATGCGAAGCGAACGGTGGCGGAGATGAACGCGCGCCGCGAGGAGTACGTCCGGCGGCACTGGCGGCGCGACTGGCGCGATCCGGCGCACTATCATTTGTGCATCAACACGGCGTGGCTGGGGCTCGATGGCGCAGCGGAACTGATCACCCGTGTAGCGCACGATCAATTCGGCTGACGTTGTCGTCCTGAGCGCAGCGCCTGCCCTGAGCGAAGCCGAAGGGAAGGACCTGCTCTTACCCGTCCCCGCGCTGACCCTTCATCCGCGCGAGTGTGTTCGACACGGATTCGGGCAGGAACATGTCGTCGGCAATGCCGGCAATCTCCTCGGCGTCCTTCCACGCCGTCTCGAGTTCGTGCAGTTCTCCCTCCAGGGCTCGGCGCTCGGAATCTTCGTGCGCCGCCATCTCGAGTGCCAGTCGGCCAGCGGTCGGGAAGCCGCTGAGCGCGTTCGAAGTCGTAGTTGAAAAGATGCGCTTGACGTTGCGCTGTCCGATGGTCGACATCGCCTGCTGAAAGAGCCGCGTCGGGTCGCCTCCCGACTTATCGAGAACATCCACCGCGGCCGATACTTCCTTCTTCGAGCCGCCGGCAAGATTCATGTGTGGGAGCAGCACACCGGCTGCGCGGACGGCGACGTCGCCGTGCACTTCGTACTCCACTTCCCTCCGGTCATACTGCCACCACGGGATCACTCCCTGCGGTCTCACGGCTGCAAAGCCCAGCACGATATCCTGCGCGTCGGCCCTGAGGGTCACTTTCGCGAGCCGGGTAAGGGGGAGGGGCACGACGCTACCGTCGTCCAGCGCGATTGAAAGCCGCGTTCGCCACTTGTAGATCCCGCGCCCGGCATTGAACTGGTTGAGGGCGGGGTTGAACAGGGTGGTGCCTACGACTCCGAGCGCCGGACCGGCGAGCATCACTCCACCCACGATGACAGCAGCGCCGGCTACCATTGCGAACCGCCTGCGGCGCCTGCGCCCGAACTGATCGCCATAGCGCCACGCTGCCATCTCGGGTCGCTGCGGGGCACCGATGCGGATGAGCTCCGCGCCCTCACTCAACCGCGCGAGTCCAATGTGATCCGTGGAGACGCGAAGCTTCGTCGCACCAAAGGCGAGCTGGCACTCCTCGATGGCCTCCCATCGCTCCTCCAGCGGCGTGAGGTTCCACCGCTCGCACTTGCGGCACACCACCCACAGCCGACCCTTGGCTTCGTCAAATGCCAGGCGACGGCCAACGGGAAAGTGCTCGATGGCCTCGTTGCGCCCGAGTCCCTGCTGGCAGAAGATGCACGTCGAATACACTGCACTCCCGCGCTAGAGGGACTTCAGTTCCGGCTGCCGCAGGAATGCCCACATGCCATACACGAGCATGAGCACTGCTGCCCCTCCAATCGAGCCCGCAACTCCGAACATGTGCGCCACCGAGCCACCCACGAACGCTCCAACAACCTGCGACAAGCCCACCACCACCAATCCGTAGGCGGCCATCATCCGCCCGCGCAGCGCATCGGGAACGTTCGTCTGCAGCAAGCCGTTACAGATGGCACCATTGAGAATCATCGTGCATCCGGATCCGAGCAGCAGCACGCACCCAATCCACGGCGTGCGCGTGAACGAGAATGCCAGCAACAACACGGGCCACGTCATCGTGGCAACGGCGAGCAGCCTGATGCGAGAGTACCGGTAGCCGACACTCGCCAGAGCGAGTGCGCCGACGAGACCTCCCACGCCAAGGCACGACATCAGCAGGCCGTATCCCGCCGCACCCAGGCCGAACATGTCCCGCGCCACCACGGGCATCAACGCCAGCACCGGGACGCCGAGGATGGAATACACGGTCACCATGAGCATCAGCGCCCGGATGTTCGGCGTGTCCCGCATGTAGCGCAACGCCTCTCGCACTCCCTCCCACGGGCTCGACGTGACCTCACGCCGCACCCATTTCGGCAGGCTGATCATGAACAGCCCGATGAGCACCGTAACGAAGCTGGCGGCGTTCAGGAGAAAGCACCATGCAATGCCCAGCCGCGCGATCACGGCCGCAGCGACGCCCGGCCCGATGACGCGCGCGAGGTTGAATCCGCTCGAGTTGAGTGCAATGGCGTCCGACAGGTCCTCGCGGCCCACGAGGTCGATGAACATCGACTGCCGCGCGGGAATCTCCACGGACGAAATGAGCCCGCTCAGGAACGCCAGCGCGAGCAGCGACGGCATCGTGATGCGGTGCGTGTACGTGAGCCACCACAGCAACGACGCATCGATGAGGAACGCGCCCTGGGCAATCCGCACCAGCCTGAGCTTGTCGGACCGGTCCACCAGGACCCCCGCCGGCATGGTGAAGATCAGGATGGGGATGGAGCCTGCCGTCGCCACCAGGCCAACCAGGAATGCGCTGTTGCTCAACTCGAGCGCCAGCCAGCCAACTGCCATCGACTGCATCCACGTTCCAATCAACGACAACGTCTGGCCGATCAGGAAGAGCCGGAAGTTCCGGTGGCGAAGGAAGACGCGAAACGGATTGATGGACGTCGGCTCGGGCACGGCTGGAATATAGGGAAGCCGCCCCATTGGCACTTCCCAGCGACCGGAACTATTTCTCACAGAAGGAGAATCGCCATGCGCTTTCATACCTACAGCAAGTTCTCGCCGGAGATGGCCGACGCGGTCGATCTCCAGTCCCTGCTCGACAAGCTCGCCGACTTCCTGCTGCAATCGGGCTTTGCCGGCGGCCAGGGGCAGCCGTACTACGGCGCCGACTTCGACGAGCCGGGCGATCGGTCGCTCGACGCATTGAAGCAGGCAATTCTCGAGGCGCTCATGGAGAGCGGCCAGTTCACCCCCGAGATGCTGGAAGCGCTGCGCGGCGACGGCGACGAAGAAGCGCAGGCGAAGCTCGCCAAGCTGCTGGACGATCTGGTGCAGCGGCTGATCAAGGAGGGCTACCTCAACCTCGAGACGCCTCCGCAGATGCCCGCCGGCCACCAGGCACTCGAGGGCAAGGGCTCCATGGCGCACGCCGCATCGCGCGACGTGAACTTCAACCTCACCAACAAGGGCATCGACTTCCTCGGCTACAAGACCCTGCGCGGCCTCCTCGGCTCGCTCGGCAAGTCGAGCTTCGGCAGCCACGATACGCCCTACCTGGCTACCGGCATCGAGTCCGACGGATGGAGCAAGCCCTATGAATTCGGCGACGTGCTCAACATCGACGTCAACGAGACGCTGAAGAACTCGATGATTCGCACGGGCGACGTGAAGGTTCCGCTCGATCTCGAGTACAGCGACCTGATGGTGCGCCAGGCGGAGTATCGATCCAGTTGCGCCACGGTGCTCATGCTGGACTGCTCGCACTCGATGATTCTCTATGGCGAAGATCGCTTTACACCAGCCAAGAAGGTGGCGCTCGCGCTCACGCACCTCATTCGCACGCAGTTTCCCGGCGACTCCATCAAGGTTGTCCTGTTCCACGACTCCGCCGAGGAGATTCCGATAGCCACGCTCGCCAGCGCGCAGGTGGGCCCGTACCACACCAACACGGCCGAGGGGTTGAAGCTCGCGCGGCGGCTGCTGATGGCGCAGAAGAAGGACATGCGCCAGATCATCATGATCACCGACGGCAAGCCGAGTGCGCTCACCCTGCCCGACGGGCAGATCTACAAGAATTCGTTCGGTCTCGACATCACCGTCATCGAGAAGACGCTGCAGGAAGTGGCGGCCTGCCGGAAGTCGGGCATCATGATCAACACCTTCATGCTGGCCCGCGACCGCGCCCTGGTGGAGTTTGTGAAGCGCATGAGCGAGATCAGCCGCGGCAAGGCGTATTTCACCACGACGATGACGCTGGGTCAGTTCATCCTGATGGATTTCCTGAAGCGCAAGACGCGGAAGGTGTCGTAGGGCGGGGGACGGCTCGCTCGCTCCGCTCGCTGGACAGGGGACGGCTCGCTCGCTGCGCTCGCTGGACGGAGGACGGCCTGCCAGAGTTACAACTCGCGATTCAGGATGCGGCGGAGCACGCCCGAGTCCATGTTCGCACCGCAGAACACGACGCCCACCGATTTGCCCTCCAGCCGGCTGCGAAGCTTCACGGCGCCAGCCAGCCCGATTGCACCGGCGCCCTCCACCAGCTGGTGCGTGGACGAGAGGATGAGCCGCACTGCCTCCGCGATCTCGGCATCGGTGACCGTGATGAAATCGGCGAGCCCCGCGAGCAGCGTGGGAAACGTGAGCTGGTATGACGAACGCGTTGCCACGCCCTCCGCGAATGTGTCAGCGCGCGGCGTGGTGCGCGGCTCGCGGGCGTGCCAGCTGTCGTGCGCGGCGGAGGCACCGGCCGCCTGGATCCCGATGATCTGCAGTTCAGGACGGAGCGCCCGCGCCACCGTGATGGCGCCCACCGCCTGCGATCCTCCGCCAATGGCGATGAGCAGGACGTCGAGGTCGTTGCACTGCTCGAGGATTTCCAGCGTCATGGTACCGGCGCCCGCCAGTACGTGCGGACTGTTCGTCGAGTGCGCCAGGGTCATCCCTTTGTCAGCAACGAGCCGCTGGGCCACGTCGGCGGCCTGGTCGTAGTCTGCCCCCTCCTCTACCACTGTCGCGCCCCACGCCCGCATGGCCGCGTTTTTTTCCGGGTTGTTCGCGGCAGGCACGCAAATCGTGACCGCAACGCCCAGTTGCTGGCCGGCGTAGGCGAGACCAAGGCCATGGTTGCCCGTGCTGGCACCGACCACCCCACGCGCGCGCTGCGCGGGGTCGAGCGCGGTGATGGTGGCGAGCCCGTTGCGGATCTTGAACGAGCCGGTGGGCTGCATGTTCTCGTGCTTGACCCAGAGGGTGGCGCCGGGCACGAGAGCGTCGAGCGTGGGATACGTACGGAAGGGGGTCGGCGTGAGGTAGGGGGCCAGACGCCCGCGTGCGGCCTGGACATCGGTATAGCTGATGGGTTCTGTCATGATGCTGGCACATTAGATTGCTGCCCGGAAATGCGCAAAGACCTGCAATGCTGAATTACCTCTATGTTGCCGTCGGGAGTGCCGTTGGCGGCCTCGCGCGCTTCGTCGTGGGATCGTGGCTCCAGGGCCGGCTCCATGACTCCGCGCCTCGCACAGGCTCCGCCGCATTCCTGTCGTTTCCGATCGGTACGCTGATCGTGAACGTCACCGGTTCATTCCTGCTTGGCGCCATTCTCGTCGTTGTGTCGCGACAGGGAGAGCACGCCAACGCAACGCGGTTATTGCTCGCTGTCGGGCTGTGTGGAGGCTATACCACGTTTTCGACCTTCAGCGCGGATACGGTGAGCCTCCTGGAGAATGGCGGCGGAGCCCTGGCGATGTTGAACGTGGTGGCCAGCGTCGGGCTCGCCCTGCTCGCGGTGCTGGCCGGCGCATTCGTGGCGCGCCTGGCGGTGGGGAGGCTGGCGTGATGCGTTCCACGTGGGGTGTACCGTGTTGACGGCCCTGCTGTCCGTCACTGTGCTCGGCTTCCTGCTCGGCATGCGCCACGCCACGGATCCCGACCACGTCGTCGCCATCACGACAATCGTGTCGCAGCAGCGCTCATTTGGCCGCGCCGCACGGACCGGGGTACTCTGGGGGATTGGCCACACCATCACCATCCTGCTCGTCGGCGGCGCGATCATCGTGCTCAAGGTGCAACTGTCCGCGATCCCTCCGCGGGTGGGCCTGTCGCTGGAGTTCGCGGTGGCGGTGATGCTCGTGGTGCTGGGGTTGCTGACCCTGGCCGGCAGCGAGCGGCAGGTGGCCGACAGCATGGCACGCCCGCTCACTGTGGGATTCGTTCACGGACTGGCCGGTTCCGCGGCCGTGGCGACACTGCCGCAGGTGGCGCTCATTCCCAATCCCGTGTGGGCGGTGACGTATCTCGCCGTCTTCGGCATCGGCACCATCGCGGGAATGCTGCTCATCACGGCGTCCATTGCGGCGCCCTCGCTGCTGGCGGTCAATCGTTTTGCAGGGCTCAACCGCGCGCTTCGCCTGGCATCGGGCATGGCGAGCATCCTGTTCGGCCTGTTCCTCGCTCACCGGATCGGTTTCGTTGACGGGCTGTTCTCTGCCGCGCCGTCGTGGACTCCGCAGTAGTCCGCCGCAAGCGCAGGTCCGGCACGGTCACAGATGTCATCGACCCTCTGCACGCGCGCCGTTTTGGCGTGCTGCTGCGCCGCTGGTTTCGGGCCAACGGTCGCGACCTGCCGTGGCGCAACACGCGCGACCCCTATCACGTCCTGGTGTCCGAGCTGATGCTCCAGCAGACGCAGGTGTTGCGCGTGGTGCCAAAGTACGCCGAGTTTCTCGCCGCCTTTCCAACGTTGCACCATGTGGCGCGTGCGCGACCGGCGCGCGTCACCGAGGCATGGTCCGGGCTTGGCTACTATGCGCGCGCCCGCAACCTGCACGCGCTTGCCCGCGTGGTGACGGACAGGGGTCGTGACGCGGCGGGCACCTTGCCGCCTGATGCCGAGTCGCTTCGAGCGCTGCCCGGCGTGGGGGCGTATACGGCGGGCGCCGTGAGTTCGTTCGCGTACGAGCGACGCGCGGAACTGGTGGACACGAATGTCGCGCGCGTGCTCAAGCGCGTGTTCGCGCCGGACGTGGCGCTGAAGACGGGAGCGGGCCAGAAGCGGCTGTGGGCAATCGCACGCGCGCTGTTGCCGCGCACGGGCAAGGCGACCTGGACGCACAACCAGGCGCTCATGGAGCTGGGCGCGCTGGTGTGCACTGCGCGCATCGCGCGCTGCGGCGTGTGCCCCGTACGCAGCCTGTGCGAGACGAACCGGGTGGGCGGTGAGGGGAGATAAGCGAGAGTCAGGTCTCGACGCGCTCCTGCTGTCGTCGTGAGCCCAGTGAGAGACCTGCTAGTCCACGGTGGAAAAGCAGGCCTTCGCTGCGCTCACGACGACAGGGTCTACTTCCGGACTGCGTCCTTCTTGCCCGACTTCCTCACGTCGTACGACAGCGCACCCTCGTACGGCCGCTCACCATAGCCCGTATAGATCTGGCGCGGACGCGCGATCTTCTGCTCCTTGTCGTTCAGCATCTCTTCCCACTGCGACAACCAGCCCGCCGTCCGCGCCACGGCAAAGAGCACCGTGAAGAAATCCGTGGGGAATGCCATCGAGCGGTAGATGAGTCCCGTGTAGAAGTCCACGTTCGGGTACAGCTTGCGCGACACGAAGTAGTCGTCGGACAGCGCGATGCGCTCGAGCTCCAGCGCGATCTCGAGATCCTTGTCCACGCCAACGACCTTGAACACCTCGTCGGCAAGCTTCTTCACGATGCGCGCGCGCGGGTCGTAGCTCTTGTACACGCGATGCCCGAAGCCCATCAGCTTGTTGCCCTTGCCGCCCTTCACGCCCTCGATGAAGGCGGGCACGTGCTTCACGTCGCCAATCTCCTTGATCATGTGCAGCACCTGCTCGTTCGCTCCACCGTGCAGCGGTCCGTACAGCGCCGCGATGCCGGCCGCAACCGCGGAGAACGGGTCGACATGCGAGCTGCCCACGGCGCGCACCGCATTCGTCGAGCAGTTCTGCTCGTGATCCGCGTGCAGGATGAACAGCACCTCGAGCGCCTTCACGAAGATCGGGTTGCCCTCGTACTTGGGCTCCGTCATGCGCGCGACCATCGACAGGAAGTTCTCGACGTAGCCGAGGTCGTTGTCCGGATAGATGAAGGGCAGGCCCTTCACGTGGCGGAAGCAGAACGCCGCCAGTGTGGGCAGCTTGGCCAGGAGGCGCACGATGCTGATGTGGCGCTCTTCCGGATCCTGGATGTTCTTGGCGTTGGGATAGAAGCTCGACATCGCCGCCACGGTGCTGCACAGCATCGACATCGGGTGTGCATCGTAACGAAAGCCCTGCAGGAACGTCTTGATGTTCTCGTGCACGTACGTGTGGTACGTGATCTGGTGCGTCCAGTCGTCGTACTGCGGCTGGGTGGGCAGCTCGCCATTGCGAAGCAGCCACGCCACCTCGAGAAAGCTCGCTTTTTCCGCGAGCTGTTCGATGGGATAGCCGCGATAGCGCAGGATCCCCTTGTCGCCATCGATGAAGGTGATGGCGCTCTTGCACGACGCGGTGTTCATGAACGCCGGGTCGTACGTCATGAGCCCGAATTCTTCCTTGTTCACCTTGATCGGGCGGAGGTCCATCGCGCGAATGGCGGTGTCACCCTCCGTTGCCGGTGGCATGATGGGAACCGTGTAGCTCGTGCCCGTGCGCGAATCCTTGATCTCGAGTGATCCGCCTGCCGCGTTCGACTCCGTGTCGGCCATTGTCCGAAGTTCTCCGTGTAGATGCGTTCCAACGGCGGAACGCGTGCTCCGTCGCGTCCGAAATGTATGCGCTGGAATGTCTAAGCGCATTCCGCCGCACGGCCTCAACCATCTGGTTTGCACGTGCGTTCCCCCCGCCGACTGCACCAGTCCGGTCGCGTGAGCGCCGTACGCGGCGGCGCCCGCGTGCGTCGGCCGGTAAGTTGTTGCAGTGAAACGTCATATGGGACCGCGAGGCTGGCGTCTCTCGTGGACGCTCCTCCTTGACCCGCCACGCGCACTATTTTGCGCGATGAGCACCGGACCGGACCTCAGCCTGCGAGCCTTCGCCCATTACTGACGTACCAGCCGGACGGCTCCTCATCGCCGCTGCGGCCGCATTCGTTGGCGGCATCATGAACGCCATCGCGGGCGGCGGAACGCTCCTCACCTTTCCCGCGCTCATCGCCGCCGGGCTGTCGCCACTCGCGGCCAATGCCACGAGTACCGTGGCGCTGGTTCCGGGCGCGCTCACCAGCATGGTGGGGTATCGTGGCGAACTTGCCGGCGCGAAACGCTGGGCCCTCGCCCTCACCATTCCATCGCTGCTCGGCGGCGCGTTCGGCGCATGGCTGCTGTTGCATACACCGGGCGCCACCTTCGGCGAGGTGGTGCCATGGCTCGTGCTGGGAGCGACCGCACTCTTCGTCACGCAGCGGCCACTCCTGCGCTGGGCCCGGCGGCATCACACCACCACGCTGGACGACGACGCCGTGACGGCGGCCGGCCCCACGCCCACGCTCCTGGCCTGGCAACTCGCTGTCGGGATCTACGGCGGCTACTTCGGCGCGGGGGTGGGAATCCTGATGCTGGCCGCACTCGGATTCATGGGCTTCAGCAATCTTCACCGCATGAACGGCCTGAAGAACTGGGGCGGCTTCTGCATGAACATGGTTGCGTCGCTGACGTTCGCACTCAGCGGCATCGTCGACTGGCCCGTGGCGCTCACGATGACCGTGGCCGCCATGGCCGGTGGATTCCTCGGATCCAAGGGGGCGCAGCGCGTGCCGCAGCAGTACGTGCGCGTTGCGGTGATGCTGGTGGGCACCGCGAGCGGGATCTGGCTGCTGCTGCGCGCGCCGTAGGTCGGCTGTCAGCCCTGCGTCGACGCCAGCGTCGTGATCACCGTCCACTCCGCGGCGGTCACGGGCTGCACGCTCAACCGGCTGCCCTTCTGGAGCAGCGTCATCTTCTCCAGTCCCTTCACGCCACGCAGTTCGGACAGGGGGATGGGGCGCGGAAGCTTCTTCACGGCCTTGAGATCCACCATGTACCACGTGGGCGTCTCCGCCTTGCTCTTCGGGTCGAAGTGCGAGTCAGCCGGATCGAGCGCGGTACTGTCGGGATAGCCGTCTCGCACGACTTCGGCGATGCCCACGATCGCGGCGGGGTCAGTGCTCGAATGATAGAAGAACACGAGGTCGCCCTTCTTCATGTCGTCGCGCATGGAGTTGCGCGCCTGGTAGTTGCGAACGCCATCCCAGTGGGTTGTGCGAGACGGCCTCGCCATCAAGTCGTCGAAGGAAAAGACGTCGGGCTCGGACTTGACGAGCCAGTGGCGGCGGCCTGGCGAAGTGGGCATGCGGGTAATTGACGGGGCGCAATCGGAAATTCAAGAGCCCGCATACTTGTTCGGCGTTCGTCCTGCCAACAGGTTTGGCCCATGACTCAAGTGCTCATTGCGGTGGCAACGCTGACCGCAGCGCTCCACTCCGTATTTCTCGCGCTGGGCATCGGCCTGGCCGTGCTCGCGGCGCTGGATTGGGCGTCGCGCACGCGGCGTATCAGCCCGTTCGGCGGCATTTCACGCACCCTGCGCAATTCCGTCGACCCTCGGCTCGCCAGTATCGAGCGCGTGGTGGTGCGCGCTGGCGGACAGCCGGCGATGACACCCTGGTGGGCATTGGTTGCCTTCATCATCGTGGCATTGATGCTGTTCGCGGCGCTGGACATGGTGGGAGGTCTCGTGCGCGAGGTTGCCTATGCCGCAGATTCGGGAGGCAGTGGTTTCCTGTTCCTTGGTATTCGCTGGGCCTTCGGATTTCTGCAGCTGGCGTTACTGGTGCGGGTGTTGTCGTCATGGTTTCCGCGCGCCGCGGGCTCGCCATGGCTTCGCTGGTCGTTCGGTGCCACGGAGTGGATGCTGCGTCCGCTTCGGCGAGTGATTCCATCGTTCGGCATGGTGGACATCACGCCTATCCTTGCGTATTTCATCCTTCAGCTTGCCGAAGGACTTGTGAGCCGGGTGCTTCTTGCGAGCTGAACGGAGGGCATGGGCGGCACTGAAGGTGCGATGCACCCGTCTCCCCGTTGTGACGCCAATGAGCGACCATGTGGTACGAATGACCAGGAAGGAGTGCAGCACAGGATGACTTACGTGATGCTGGTGGGAGCCGATGTCGCGCTGCTGGAGGGATTGGCACAGTCACTCGCCGGGCTCGGCCACAAGCCGAGCGTGTGTGGTTCGCTCGTGGATGCCCGTGAAGCGTGTGCATCGCGGCCCCCGCTCGTGCTCGTGATGGATCGAGCTCTGGCAAGCAGTGCTGGTGCCGAGATGCTGCGACTGCCCATTGCGGCCGGTGGCGCTCGCATCCTGTACCGACTGGCCTCTGCCCCACCGCTGGCGCTGCTTCCTGCGCTTCAGCGCGCGGTGTTGGCGGACCTCACGCTGCCGCTCGAGCGGCAACGGCTGGCTGCGCTGTGCCAGTCTGTGGGCGAGCGCGCGAAGACCACCGGCAAGGCTCCGCGCGACACGCCTGACGGTCTTCGCGCCATCTAGCCTGGCGCGCCACCGGTCGGGGTTGCCGGCGCCGGGCAACACGGCGGCTCAGTGCCTTGCCGGCGAGAAGTCCCATCCACATCATAAGACATGAAATACGCCGAAGTGCAGAACTGCATCGGCGGCGCTTTCGTGTCGCCGGATGCGCCGATGCTGGATGTGTACAACCCGGGCAGTGGCGAGATCCTGTCGCGGGTGCCGCTGTCCGGCGCACGTGATGTGGATGCGGCAGTGGTGGCTGCGCGGGCGGCCTTTCCCGCGTGGGCGGCGACGCCGATCAAGGAACGGGTGCAGGTACTCTACCGGTACAAGACGCTGCTCGAGCGCAACATCGACGAGCTGGCAGCGCTCGTGACGGAGGAGAACGGCAAGATTGCGAGCGAGGCGCGTGCCGAGGTGCTGAAGTCGGCGGAGCTGACGGAGTTTGCCTGTTCGCTGCCGCAGATCGTGACGGGAGAGGTGCTGGAGGTGAGTCGCGGCGTGGAGTGCCGGGTGGAGCGGTATCCCATTGGCGTCGTGGCGGCCATCACGCCGTTCAACTTCCCCAACATGGTGCCCAACTGGTCCATCCCGAATGCAATCGCGCTTGGCAACTGCATGATACTCAAGCCATCCGAGCTGGTGCCGCTGAGTGCTCGACGTATCGTGGAGTTGTTGACGGATGCGGGATTACCGTCGGGGGTGCTGCAGGTGGTGCATGGTGGCAAGGATGTGGTCGAGGCCATCTGCGATCATCCGGGCATTGCCGGCGTCACGTTCGTGGGATCCACGGCCATCGCCCAGGTGGTGTACCGTCGCGCCACCGCAAGCCTGAAGCGCTGTCTTGCGCTGGGCGGCGCGAAGAACCACCTCATCGTGATGCCCGATGCGGACCGTGAGATGGCGGCCACCAACATCGTGGCATCGATGTCGGGGTGTGCGGGCCAGCGATGCATGGCGGCATCCGTGATGGTGGCGGTGTCCGAGGCAGATCATGTGATTGCCCGCATGGCGGAGGTGGCGCGGACGCTGGTGCCAGGCAAGGATGTGGGGCCGGTCATTTCAGCGGCGTCGAAGGAGCGCATCATTCGCTACATCGACGAGGCTGAAGCTGCCGGGGCGACGGTAATCGTGGACGGTCGCAAGGCGGTGGTGAAGGGCAAGGAGGATGGGTATTACATCGGGCCCACGATTCTCGACCACGTCACTGCCGACATGTCGATCGCACGCGATGAAGTGTTCGGCCCCGTGCTGGCGATCGTCCGGGCGAAGACGGTGGAAGATGCCATGCGTATCGAGAATGCGTCGCCATACGGCAATGCCGCGTCCGTGTTCACGGAGAGCGGCGGGGTTGCGCGCTACGTGATGGAGCATGCGAGTGCCGGCATGGTGGGCGTGAACGTGGGGGTGCCGGTTCCGCGCGAGCCGTTCTCGTTCGGGGGCTGGAACGACTCCCGCTTCGGCGTGGGCGACATCACAGGCCGGGGCTCGATCGAGTTCTGGACGCAGGCGAAGAAGATGACCACCAAGTGGAACAAGGAAGCTGGCGTCAACTGGATGAGCTGAGGAGGCTCGAGCGCAATGGCAGACCGATCCGTCCTGTTCACCGGCATCACGTTCGAGAATCCCTTCTTGCTGTCGTCGGCGCCGCCGACGGAATCCGAGAACAACATCCTGCGCGCGTTCGACGCCGGGTGGGGCGGCGTGGTGACGAAGACCATCGGCATGCACCCGGTGACGAACGTGGTGGGGGCCAAGGCGAAGTTCATGCGCACGGGGGCGGAGGATGCCTCCGTGTCGATGAAGAAGCGGCCCGGCGCGGCGTTGCACTCGTCGTGGAACTGGGAGCTGATCTCCGACAAGACCATCGACTGGTGGGTGCCACGCATCCAGCGCATCAAGGCCGCGCACCCCACGAAAGTGCTCATCGCATCGATCATGGCCGGCTCCGGCAACGACAAGGAGCTGCGCAACTGGCAGCTCCTCGCCGAGGCCGTGCAGGATGCCGGCGCCGACGGCATCGAGTGCAACTTTTCCTGCCCGCACATGGACCGAAAGGACATGGGCTCCAACATCGGCAAGGACGAGGGGCTGTGCTCGGTGGTGACGGAAGCGGTGAAGGAGGTGTCGCGGATTCCGGTGTGGACGAAACTCACGCCGGCCACGCGTGACATGGTGGTGGAGGCGGCGGCGTGCTTTCGTGGCGGGGCCGATGCGATGGTGTCGTCGAACACGTTTCCGTCGCTCCCGCTGATCGATCCCGAGACGCTCGAGTTCGAGATCAACGTGGACGGGTACGTCTCCAGTGGAGGACTGGGCGGGCCGGCGATCCTTCCCATGGCGCTCGCCAACATGGCGAAGATGACGCAGGCCTTTCCCGACCGGGAATTCTCCGGCATCGGCGGCGTGTCCGATTTTTCGCAGGCGCTGTCCTACTTCCTCCTGGGGGCCGGCACCGTGCAGGTGTGCACGTCCGCGATGCTCGATTCCGCCATCGGCCCGAACGTCATCAAGCGGTTGACCACCGGGCTGGATGCCTTTCTCGCGCGCAATGCCGACAGGGGCTGGACGTCGATTGCCGACTTTCGCGGGATCCGGCGTGATCGCGTAGTACTGCAGTCGCAGATCCGCCGTCCGGAAGGCGAGGGTTATCAGGGCGGGTATGAGCCCGTGGAGGGTTATGCAGCGCCCGAGCATGGCGAGTTGCTGACGTCGTGAGTTGCTGGGCAGGAGTTTGAAAACATTTAACCACAGAGTTCACAGAGGACACGGAGGACTGCAACAACCCCGGGTTTGATTCTTACGAACCTTGTTTAGTTGTTCAAGAATTTCCCTGTGTCCTCCGTGTCCCCTGTGGTTCAAGTTTGTTCAGTTCGTCTCCATGGCATTGTCGCATTCCCCAGACGAGAGACAGAGATGACCACCACCGCCCCGCAGCTCGAACTGCCCGCCACCGCTCACACGCCGCGACCGTACGACGGCCCACCGCGCGACGAGGTCCTCGCGATGCGGAGGCAGTACACGAACCCGGCGGTGTACACCCTCTACAAGGAGCCGCTGCTCATCGTCGAGGGGCACATGCAGTACCTCTACGACGAGACGGGGCGACGGTACCTCGACCTCCTCGCGGGCATCGTGACGGTGTCGGTGGGCCACTGCCATCCGCAGTTCGTCGAGCGGGTCACTCGGCAGGTGGGCACGCTCCAGCACGCGACGACGATCTACATGCACCCCAACTTCCCGCTGCTGGCCAAGAAGCTGGCCTCGAAGATGCCTCCCGGCCTGGACGTCACCTACTTCACCAACTCGGGCAGTGAGGCGAACGACCTGGCCATCCAGATGGCGCGGTTGCACACCGGCAATCGTGACGTCATCGCGCTGCGCAACGCGTACCATGGCGGCAGCCCGGGCGCCATCGGCCTCACGTCGCACAGCACATGGAAATATCCGGTGGGCGGCGACGGACACGTCCATCACGCGATGAACCCCGATCCCTATCGCAGTCCGTTCGCGGGCTCACCCGAAGAGATCGCGTCGATGAGTGCCGCCGACATCCGCGACCTCATTCGATACTCGACACCGGGCAAGATCGCAGCATTCCTCGCCGAACCGATCCAGGGTGTGGGCGGCGTGACCTACGGCGCGCCGAATTACCTGAAGGAGGCGTACGCCGTGACACGCGAGTTCGGCGGCCTCTGCATCGCGGACGAGGTGCAGACCGGGTTCGGACGCACGGGGGATCACTACTGGGGCTTCCAGAACTGGGACGTGGTACCTGATTTCGTGACGATGGCAAAGGGACTGGGCAATGGTGCGCCCATCGGCGCGGTCACCACGCGCATGGACATCGCGAAGTCGCTTGCGCAGCGTATCCACTTCAATACCTACGCGAACAATCCGGTGTCGATGGCCGCCGGCCTCGCCGTGCTCGACATCATCGAGGAGGACGGCCTCCAGGAGAACTGCCGCGTGCTCGGCCGGCGCTTCATTGATGGCCTCCACAGGCTGCAGGCGTCGCACACGTTGATTGGCGACGTGCGAGGCATGGGCCTCATGCTCGGCATGGAACTGGTGCGCGACCGCGCGAGCAAGGTGCCGGCGAAGCAGGAAACGCTCGACCTCATGGAGGCGTTGCGCGAGATGAACATTCTCGTTGGCAAGGGCGGCCTGGACGGCAACGTGCTGCGCATCAAGCCGCCCATGTGCATCACCGCTGACGACGTGGACTACGCGCTCGAAGCGCTGGATGCAGCGCTCGGCCGCGTCGGGCGCTGATCGCCGATGCGCTTCGATCGCGTGGTACGGGGAGGCAACGTCGTCACGCCAGGTGGCGAGTTCACGGGCGACATCGGCATCATCGGTGAAAAGATCACGGCGCTCGGCGAGGCGCTCGACACTGCTGGCGCCGACGTGATCGACGCGGCCGGGCATCACGTCATTCCCGGGGTGCTCGATGTCCATGTGCATCTGGAGTTGCCGTTCTGCGGCACCGTGTCTGCCGACGACTATGTCAGCGGCACGCGCGCGGGCGCGCGGGGTGGTGTCACCACCGTCATCGACTTCGCGATCCCGTCCGCGAACGGGTCGCTGGGTGACGCGGCCGACACGTGGATGAAGAAGGCCGAGGGCAAGTCGCTCATCGACTACACGTTTCACATCTGCATCACGCGCTACAACGATCACAAGGACCAGATTGCCGGGATGGTGCAGCGCGGCTTCACCACCTTCAAGGAGTTCATGATCTACGAGTCGGAGGGCTGGCAGTCGGACGATCGCGCCCTCTTCGGCACCCTGGAGCAGATGAAGCAGCATGGCGCGATGCTGCTGGTGCATGCCGAGTCATCGCGCGTGCTCGACGAGCTCATTGCGCGGCACCACACGCCGGAGCTCATGGCCCGGCACGGCGCGGTGCTGCACGCCATCACCCGGCCCAACTTCATCGAGGCCGAAGCCATACAGCGCGTGGTACAGTGGTCCGAGGCAACGGGGGGCCAGCTGTACATCGTCCACATGTCCACCGCCGAGGGCGCCGAGATCATTCGCGCGGCGCAGAACCGCGGCGTGCCCGTGGTTGCGGAGACGTGCGTGCAGTATCTCGTGCTCGATGATTCGGTGTTCGCGCAGGAGGATGGCCACCTGTACGCATGCTGTCCGCAGCTCAAGAAGCCAGCGGACTCCGCGCGCCTGTGGCGGGGATTGAATACAGGCGAAGTCTCGGTGATTTCCACGGACACGTGCACGTTCACGCGGGAACAGAAGGCGATGTGGGAGGGTGACTGGACGAAAATTCCCATGGGCATGCCCGGGCTGGAGACCTTGATGCCGGTGACCTATACCAAGGGAGTTCTCGAGGGTCGCATTACGCTGCCGCAGATGTGCGCCAAGCTGAGCACCAATCCGGCGAAGATCATGGGCCTTGCACCGCGGAAGGGGTCGATCGCGATTGGCGCTGATGCGGACCTCGCGATCATTCATCCCACGCGTACGCACAGGGTTGATCCATCCACCATGGAGACCAATGCGGACTGGTCGCCATACGACGGCTGGGAGCTTGCCGGCTTCTCGCGCACGACCTTGTCACGTGGCGAGGTGATCGTGGATGACTACAAGGTGGTTGGGAAGGCGGGGCGTGGGCAGTGGCTGCCGCGCACGTCGGCCGGCCTGGCGGGGGGGCGCGCGTGAGTCAGGCGGTACCGGCGGAAGATTTCGTCACCACCAACGAGGATCTCTCCGGCAGCCCGCTCTGGAATCCCGACCTCGCACCCACTCCGCTGGGGCGTCGGACCTGGTCCACCTACAACATCGCGGCGCTGTGGATCGGCATGAGTGTCGTCATCACGACGTACACGCTCGCGTCGGGCATGATGACGCAGGGCATGACGTGGTGGCAGGCGATGGTGACGATCCTGCTGGGCAACACGATCGTGCTCATCCCGATGATCCTGAATGCGCACGCAGGCACGCGGTACGGCATTTCCTTTCCGGTACTGTGTCGCGCGGCGTTCGGGGTGAAGGGCGCGAATGTGCCGGCCCTGCTGCGCGCCGTGGTGGCGTGCGGATGGTTCGGCATCCAGACGTGGATTGCGGCGCTGGCGCTCAACACGCTGTTCACCGCCGCGTGGCCGGGCTGGGCGAGCGTACCCGGCGGGATTGTAGTCGCCTTCGGGCTCTTCTGGCTGCTCCAGGTGGTGATCATTGCGCGTGGCATCGAGGCCATCAAGATGCTCGGCAGTTTCGCAGCTCCGTTCCTCATCACCGGCAGCACAGTCCTGCTCGTATGGGGGATCCGGAATGGAGGCGGGCTGGCGCACATCCTCACGGAATCGTCGCGGCTGCAGGGGGCCAATGCCAAGCCGTTCTGGACCATTTTTCCACCGTCGCTCACGGCGGCCGTGGGCTATTGGGCCACGTTGAGCCTCAACATTCCCGATTTCACGCGCTACGCGCGCAGCCAGCGATCACAGGCCCTTGGCCAGGCGCTCGGCCTTCCCACGACGATGACCGCCTTCGCGTTCATCGGGGTCGCCGTGACCAGCGCGACGATCGTGATCTTCGGCAAGGCCGAGTGGGACCCTGTGGTGCTGGTGACGAAGATTGGCGGGACGGGGGTGATCATCTTCGCGGCGCTCGTGGTGCTGGCAGCGCAACTGCACACCAACATGGCAGCGAACGTCGTGTCACCGTCGAATGATTTCTCGAACCTGAACCCGCGACGGATCAGCTATGTCGCGGGTGGGTTGATCACTGCCGTAGTGGGCATCCTGATGATGCCGTGGAAGCTCTACTCGGACGCCGGCGCCTACATCTTCACCTGGCTCGTGGGCTACTCCAGCCTGATGGGTGCGCTTGGCGGAATCCTCATTGCGGACTACTGGGTGCTGCGAAAGGAACAGCTCTCGTTGCCCGACCTGTTTCGGGAGCAGGGCCTGTATAGCTATCGCAGCGGGGTGAATCCGAACGCGATGATTGCGCTGGTCGTCGCCGTACTACCCGTGGTGCCGGGATTCATTCATGCCGCCATGACGCCTGGTGGCAACGTTGCGAATCCCACCCTCCTCGATCACCTGTATCAGTATGCGTGGTTCGTGACGTTCGGGTTGAGCTTCGTCATCTACCTCGCCCTCATGCGTGGGCGGACGGCACCCACGCTCGCCGACCAATAGCAGTCTGGAGAGACGAATGCCCCATATCGTGAAGTGCGGCCTGATCCAGGCGTCGAACGCCTGCGACACCAACGAGCCGATCGAGAAGATTCGCGACGCGAACGTCGCGAAGCACATGACCCTCATCGACAAGGCGGGCCAGGCGGGGGTGCAGATCCTGTGCATGCAGGAGATCTTCACCGGACCGTACTTCTGCGCGGAGCAGACGCCGAGGTGGTATGAGGCCACGGAGTACATCCCCGACGGTCCCACCACGAAGCTCATGCAGGAGACCGCAAAGAAGTACGGCATGGTGATCATCGTGCCGCTGTACGAAGTCGAATCCACCGGCGTGTACTACAACACCGCCGCGGTGATCGACGCCGATGGCACCTACCTGGGCAAGTACCGAAAGAATCACATTCCGCAGGTCGCGCCTGGATTTTGGGAGAAATACTACTTCAAGCCGGGCAACCTGGGCTACCCGGTGTTCCAGACGCAGTACGCGAAGGTGGGGGTCTACATCTGCTACGACCGCCATTTTCCAGAGGGGGCGCGCGAGCTCGGGCTCAACGGAGCGGAGATCGTGTTCAATCCGTCCGCGACCGTGGCGGGCCTCTCGGAATATCTCTGGAAGCTCGAGCAGCCCGCCCACGCTGTGGCCAACGGATATTTCGTGGGCGCCATCAATCGCGTTGGCACGGAGGCACCGTGGAACATCGGCGAGTTCTACGGGCAGAGCTACTTCTGCGACCCGCGCGGGCAGATGCTCGCCGTGGCCTCGCGCGACCAGGACGAACTGGTCATTGCCGACCTGGATCTGGACAGGATTCGCGAGGTGCGCAATACCTGGCAGTTCTTCAGGGACCGTCGCCCGGAAACGTACACCGGCATCGCGAAACCCTGACTGTGTCGTCAGTAAACGCGATCTGGTGC
>JAYVNZ010000338.1:0-12081 GCA_043758185.1 Gemmatimonadaceae bacterium
CAACGCGATGCTCAAAACTCGCTCCCGGTGGCAGGCACCCCTGCCCGCCACCACTTGATTTCTAACACAACTGCTCCGTGGTTCATGCAGTTGGCCTTGATTTCCTCCTGCGGCGTATCAATCATCGGCCATGGCACGCTGCGTTTCCGGCATTGTCACATACACCACGAGTGACAGGGCCACACACACCGTGACGTACCAGAAATACCATGCCTCGTGCCCCGCGCTCTTGGCCCACAGCGCGATGTACTCCGCCGTGCCGCCGAAGATCGCCACCGTCACGGCATACGGGAGCGCGACCCCGAGCGCACGAATCTCGGTGGGAAACAACTCGGCCTTCACCACCGCGTTGATGGCTGTATACCCGCTCACAGCGAGGAGCGCCGCCATCAGGAGCAGGAAGGCCGTCGTCATGTCACGGGTTGCTGCAAGCGCCGTCAGCACCGGTACCGTGCCGATCGTGCCGAGCACGCCGAACGTGATGAGCACGGGACGGCGGCCGATGCGATCCGATATGTAGCCCACCACAGGCTGGATGAGCACGAACACGAGCAGCGTCAGCGCGGAGATGCGGGACGCGTCCGCCTTGCTCCAGCCAGCCGTGTTGACGAGGAATTTCTGCGCGTAGGTCGTGAAGGTGTAGAACGCCACCGTACCGCCGGCGGTGAGGCCGACCACCGTCGCGATCTGCCGGGGGTAGCGAAGCAGCTCGGTCATCCGAGCCCGCGATGACGTTGGTGTCTCGGTTGCCGCCACGGCGCGAAACGAGGGCGTCTCCTCGATGCCGCGACGCAACCACAACGCCGCGATGGCTAGCGCTCCGCCAATGGCGAATGGAATGCGCCAGCCCCAGGCATCGAGTGCCGCGGACCCCATCTGCCGCTGAAGCACGAGCAGAACGGCAAGTGCGACCAGTTGCCCGCTGATGAGGGTGACGTACTGGAAGCTCGAATAGAATCCGCGCAGGCGCTGTCCAGCCATTTCGCTCAGGTATGTTGCGCTCGCGCCGTACTCGCCGCCTACACTCAGCCCCTGAAGCAGGCGCGCCACAACCAGCAGCACCGGTGCCGCAACGCCGATGCGTGCGTATCCCGGTGTGACCGCGATCATCAGCGACCCCGCGCACATGAGCAGCACGGAAATGCTGAGCGCCGCCCGGCGGCCATGCCGGTCCGCGTAACGGCCCATCAGCCATCCGCCAACGGGTCGCATCAGGAAGCCCACGGCGAACACCGCGGCCGCGTTCAGCAACTGCGCCGTCTGGCTCGCCGGCGGAAAGAAGACCTTTGCGAAATACAGGGAGAAGGCCGAGTAGACGTACCAGTCGTACCACTCGACGAGGTTGCCGACGGAGCCGCCGAAGATCGACCGCAGGCGGTGGTTCATTGCGGCAGCGCTCGCGCGTTGAGGGATGCCACGAACGTGGTGATGAGGGATGCGAAGGTCACAGGATCATCATAGGGAAGCGCGTGTGCCGCGGTGGGAATCACGGACAAGGTGGCGCCGGCCGCGCCCGGCGACGAGATGCCCACCAGCCGCGCTGCCTCGGTTGACCAGGCGACTGTCACGACCGGATCGAGCGCACCACACACGACAAGCACGGGTACGGAGAGATCAGGCAGCTTCTCCTCGATGTGATCGGCGAGGGCGTGGTTCAAGGTAGCCAGCAGTCGCAATGGCCCGGCGCGCAGGTAATCACGAAGGACGATCAGCGCCAACCGCCACGGCTCGTATGGAACGTCGGCAATCACGCGCCACAGCTGGCCGAACACCGTGCGATGCGCTGGATCCATGGTGGGTGCGTTGAGCACCAGCCCCACGACTCGCGCCGGATCTCGCATCGTCAGCTCGACGATCACCTGGCAGCCATACGAATTGCCAACGAACACCGCCGGCCCGATGCCACGTGCGGTGAGCCACGCAGCAAGGGCCCCTGCGAGACCCGTCGTATCGAGCGCCTTCCGCGGTGTACCGCTGCGCCCAAACCCGGGCAGGTCGAGGCCAGCCACGGCGTGTGTCGTCGTCAGCTGTCGCATGGTGGGCTCGAGGTACCGCGTCGATACGCCCAGCCCGTGGATGAACACCAGCGTGGGCGCATGACTCGCCCCTGGATTCGAGGACACGAGCCCATGAATGGACACACCATCCACCACGTCGCGCACGGATTCGAGAGGCTCTGCTGGAGCGACAGCGGTCGGCATACCGCGCACTATATCAGCACGCGGTGAATTGCGCGCGGTTCACAACAGCGTCAGTGCCGACCGGCCCTCCTGCTCCACCTGCGCAAGCGTGCATTGCCGAGGTGCCTTGTCCGGACGCCAACGGCGGAAGGACGTGCCGTGGCGGAACCGCCCGCCGGAGAAGTGATCGTACCGCACTTCAACAACGAGTGTCGTCGCGAGAGGCTGCCACTCGCTCGTTCGCTTGGTGCTCCACCGGCTCGGTCCACCAGGCGCTTGCCCCGTGAATCCCGGCCCCTCGATCAACGCCTCCAACCGCTCGGTAACCGCCGGCTTCTCGGCCGTCGGGATGTTCGACGTGAATCCCACGTGATGCAGGAGCCCGTCGTCGTCGTGCAATCCCAGCAGCAGCGAACCAACGACCTTGCCTTTCGATGCGTAGCGAAAACCACCCACCACGCAGTCCGCCGTACGCATCGTCTTCATCTTGCGCATGCCATGGCGCGTGCCCGTCTGATATGGCAGCGCCAACTGCTTTGCGATCACACCATCGAGCCCACCGCCCACGGAGCGAAACCATCGCGTGACGGTGGTCATGCTTGTCGTCGCGGGAGAAAGATGCACGTCGATGCCGGCAGGCAGGGTCTTGTCCACGAACGCTTCCAGCGCCGCACGACGATCCTCGAGCGGCAGGTCAACCAGCGAGGTGCCCTTTGCATCCACAAGGAGGTCGAACACGACGAGCGACGCGGGGTGTTCCGCGGCAAGCTTGAGAACCCGGCTCTCGGCTGGGTGGATACGCAGCAGGAGTTCGTCGAACGACAGGGACTCCTCGTGGGGAATCACGATCTCTCCGTCGAGCACGAACTGACGAGCCTTGATGGAGCGGATCGTCTCCACGAGGTCGGGGAAATACCGTGCAAGCGGTTTTCCTGCCTTGGACATCAGGTCGATGGTGTCGCCGTCGCGGAAAACGACGCACCGAAAGCCGTCCCACTTGGGCTCATACTGCCACTCGGGGCCCGTCGGCAGTTCCTCCACGAGCAGCGCCTCCATCGGCGGATAGCTGCGAGCCAGTGGCAGGGTCACATCACCTTCTCCAGGCGAAACCGGCCCCGCGTCGCGAGGAGCGGATTCCACAGGTCACCAAAAGTCTCGATCCGCGCCGGCACGTTAGCCATGCGGAAGTCGTCGAGGGCAACGCCGCGCTCGACCTCCTCCCACGACAACGGCGTCGAGACGGGCGCCCGCGGCTTGGGCCGGACCGAATAGATCGACGCGAGCGTGCGACCCCACGCGTTCTGGTTGTAGTCCACGAGCACGCGCCCCCTTGGCCGCGCGGCCACACGGTACTCGGCCGTGAGCAGCGCGGGATGCCGTTGCGCCAGCAGCTTCGCCAGCGCCTTGGCGAACGTCCACACTTCCTTCTGCATCGGCCCGCGCACGATCGGCACGTAGATGTGCACGCCGGACGATCCGGTCGTCTTCACGAGTGGATGCATGCCAAGCGACTCGAGCGCGGCGCGCATCACCAGCGCTGCCTCGAGCACGGTGGCGAACGATGCGCCAGGCACGGGGTCGAGGTCGAAGTGCACGTAATCCGGCCGGTCCACGTCGTCGCAGCGCCCATACCACTGATTGAGGTCGATGCAGCCCAGGTTCACCACCCACAGCAGAGAGGCAACGTCCTGCACCATGGGAAAGGCGATCACGCTGCCGGACTTGTGCGGGATGGAGCAGGTTTCCAGCCAATCGGGATGCGGTTCCGGCACGCGCTTCATGAAGAAGCACTTTCCCAGCGCGCCGTTGGGGTAGCGCTTCATCACCATCGCCCGATCGCGCAGGTGCGGCAACAGGACCGGCGCGACGTCGGCGTAGTACTGGAGCAGCTGGCGCTTGGTGATGCCCTCGTCGGACCAGAATACCTTCTGGAGGTTGGTGAGCTTCACGACGCGCCCCGCGAGCGTGAGCTGGGCGTCGGCATCGTCCGGAATGATGATTGGCGCGGGCATGTCGGGCAAAATGGCAAAACCCGTGCAGGCGGTACGCGGTGTTCCCAGCGGATCAGGTGGCGCTCTTGTCCATCCAGCGCGGAAGGGGTGGCGGCGACATGGCCTCCATCCGCGCGATCAGCGAGCTCGGCACGGAATCCACCACCAGCAACCCGCGATACTCCGGCCGGATGAACCCCTCGGCCACCGCGTGATCGAGGAAGGTGAGCAGCGGTGCGAAGAACCCACTCACCTCGAACAGGCCATACGGCTTGCGGTGCAGGCCGAGCTGCCCCCACGTCCAGATCTCGAAGAGTTCCTCCATGGTACCCAGGCCGCCAGGCATGGCGAGAAACCCATCGGACAGTTCGGCGAGCAACGCCTTTCTCTCGTGCATGGACGCCACGACGTGCAGCTCCGCGAGGCCGGTATGCGCCACCTCCAGGTCCACGAGGTGCTTCGGCATGATCCCGATGACTTCGCCGCCCGCACCGAGTGCTCCTTCCGCCAGCGCACCCATCAATCCGGTGCGGCCGCCGCCATAGATCACTCGGCGACCACTCTCCGCCAGATAGCATCCCATTGCCCTGGCCTGCTGCACATACACGGGGTTCGCACCCGGACTCGCTGCACAGAACACGCAGACTGTCTTCAGGATCAACTGTCGATTCGCTGGAGGAGAAGGATGCCCGACATCCGCGTCGCTGCTGCACGCCGTTTGGCGGACATGAACCGGCCCACGATGCGCCAGAGCCACATGAATCGCAACTCGCGCTTGAGCCTCCTGGCTTCCTGCATCTGCGAGTGATACTCGGCCTCGTGCCACCCGAGCGCGCTGAAGAACGCCGCGCTGTCCGCGGGCCCGAACTTGAACGGAGCGTTACCGCTCTCCACCGACTTGCCCCAGCTCCTGCGCATCCATTCCAGCAGCATGGGGCTCGCGATATCCGTGATCCACCACCGTGCGCTCGGCACGGCATGGAGTGCACGCGCCAGCGACTCCACGTCGTGCCGGTCGAGGTAGATGAGCAGCCCTTCCGTAATCACCAGCAGCGAGCGTGCCGAGCGTCCCACCTGCACGAGGAGAGCGTCGCGGACGGCGGCGTCGGTGAGGTCGGCCGCGATGGCCTCGTACCGGCACACGGGCTGCTCATCGCGCATGATGCTCGCCTTGTACTCCGACATCGCGGGGAGGTCGACGTCGATCCAGTGGAGGTCCGTCGGTAGCGACATCCGCCATGGACGTGCATCGAGCCCCGCTGCGAGGTTCAGCACGGTGTCGGCACCTTGCCCGATGCGCTCGAGGATCATTTCGTCCATCACCGCGGTGCGCACGATCATGGCCCACGCCATGGACCGTCCGCGCTTCATGCCATCCACGATACGTACGCCGTGTTCCCCCGCCAGCCGCTCGGCATATGGGTCGCGAAAGATCGCGTCGGGACGCGCGGTCTCCATTGCGCGATACACGGCGACCCAGCGCGCGGTGTCCGAGACGTTCTCGATGTTGGCCATGGTGTCACCCTAGCTATGCTGTCGTCCTGAGCGACGCGAAGGACCTGCTTGCGGCGAGTACAAGAGCAGGTCCTTCGCTGCGCTCAGGACGACAGAGTTGTCAGTCGGCGGCCGCGACCATACCACCGCCCATGCTCGCCGTGTGTGGAATGGCATCGCCTCCGGTAAAGCGCAACCGCCTGGAAAACTCGCGGCGCAGCAACACCATTCCCAGCACGAGCTGGACGAAAACCGAAATCACGCCGAGCCGCCAGATGGTTGCCAATTCGAAACCCGGCGTTCTGGCGAGGAAAAATACGGGAATGGCGACGACGACGATGCGCACCAGTGAGGTAGCAATGGAAGGAAGCGTATTCCCCATTGCCTGGAACATGCTGCCGGCGACGAACATGATCCCCGACGCCACGAAGTTCCACGAGATGATGCGCAGGTATTCGTCTCCAACGGCGATCGCGGATGGATCCGATGTAAAGACCCGGATGAGTCCCGACGGAGCGACGTGGCACAGGACGAAGAAGGCCAGCATCATCACTGCGGCGAGCAGGGCACCGTCACGGAATGTGTGTCGCACGCGGTCGGCCAGCCGAGCCCCGAAATTCTGCCCTGCGATGGGCGCCACTGCCATGCCAAGCGCGATGACCGGCATGAACCCTGCTTGCATGATGCGCATGCCGATGCCGAATCCAGCCTGCGCGGCCGCACCGAAGGGCTTCGTCACCGAGTAGACGATGAAGAGGTAGACTGCCATCATCGCGAAGTCGAAGCCCGCAGGCAAGCCGATGCCCAGCATGCGCCTGAAGACCGCGACGCGCGGACGCCACTCCGATTGCGCGAATCGCAGCACGGTCTCGCGTCGAAAGTACAGCGCGAGCCACGCATTGCCGACCGTGATTGCCACGAGGGATGCGATGGCCGCACCAGCGATACCCACGGCCGGCGCACCGAGCCAGCCGAAGATCAGCACGGGCGCCAGGAGGAGGTTGATCACGATCGTGACGATGCCGACGGCAACGCCAATCTTGAAGTTGCCCGTTCCACGAAGCGCGGCCGACATGGCAACGAGCGGAAACTGGAGTGCCATGGCCGGAATGAACCACAGCAGGTATCGCGCGGCCAGCACCGCGGTCGCTGCGTCCGCGCTCTGGCCGAACGCGTACCGCAGGCGGAGCGCGAGTGCGACCGAAAGAAAGAGCGTGCCGCACACGAAGCTGAGCGAGAGCGCCTGGTTGAACCCGAGCTTCGCGGCAGCGTCATCGCGTCGGCCAACGGCGTGCGATACGACGGTGGTGGTACCGACGGCGAGCATCTGGGTGAGCGCGAGCACCATGAAAGTGAGGTTTCCTGCAATCCCGACCGCCGCAACCGCGGTCGTGCCGAGTCGCCCGACCCAGTAGAGGTCGATCAACACGTACAGCGTCTGGAAGACCATCATGAGCAGCATGAAGCTCATGGTCTTCAGCAAATGCCGGGTGATGGAACCGGTGGTCAGGTCCTGCATGCGCGATCTCGGGGCTGGAGGTACACCAAGAGACGACCGGATCGCGGTATCGGCAAGGCAGCCGGCGCACAGTGGCATGGACACCTGAAGCGCTGGCGCTGGAAATCAGCCCGCCGCGAGCATCTCGAGCGCCTCCCACCGTTCCGTGAGCCTTGCGATCTCGACGTCGAACGTTGCCACGCGCGCACGCGCCGCCGCCACCGCAGCGCCATCACGCAGCAACTGCGGATCGGAGAGCGAGAGGTAGACGACCTCGCGCTCCCGCTCCGCCCTGTCGATACGATCGGGCAGTTCCGCGAGCTCCATGGACTCCTTGAATGACAGCTTCCGCCGCTTCTCGTGCTTCGAGCCCTTCGACACCGAGGTCGACGCGCTCGATTTCTTCGGCGCAGCCGACGCGACCGGCGCCACGCTCGATACCGCCGCCCTCCGCTGCCGCACCCAGTCCGCATAGCCGCCGACATACTCGCCAATGCGGCCGCCACCCTCGAGCACCAGCGTACTGGTCACCACGTTGTCGAGGAACGCGCGATCATGGCTCACCACAAGCAGCGTCCCGCTGAATTCGAGCAGGAGCTCCTCGAGAAGGTCGAGCGTCTCGATGTCCAGGTCATTTGTGGGTTCGTCGAGCACCAGCAGGTTGAACGTGCGCGTGAACAGTCGCGCAAGCAGCAGCCGGTTGCGCTCGCCGCCGGACAGCGCGCGGACCGGGGTGCGCGCGCGGTCGGGCGAAAAGAGGAAATCCTGGAGGTAACTCAACACGTGCTTGCGCCCACCAGGCACGTCGATCCAGTCGGCGCCGTCGGCAATGCTGTCGAACACACTGCGCTCGGGATCGAGCTGCTCGCGCAGTTGATCGAAGTACGCCACCTCGAGTGCCGTGCCCAGGCGAATGGTGCCTGCATCCGGCGCGAGCTCGCCGAGCAACAAGCGAAGCAGCGTCGTCTTCCCGGAGCCATTGGGCCCGATGAGGCCCACTCGGTCACCGCGCGTGATGGTGGTCGTGAAATCGCGCACGATGGTCCGCGCGCCGTGTGCGAAACTTACCCCCCGCGCCTCGACGACCAGCTTTCCCGAGCGCTCCCCTTCCTGCGCTTGAAGCTTGACGGTTCCCGTCCGCTCGCGTCGATCACCGCGCTCGACACGCAGTGCCTCCAGTGATCGCACGCGCCCTTCATTGCGCGTCCGTCTCGCCTGGATCCCCGTGCGAATCCACACCTCTTCCTTCGCGAGCTTCTTGTCGAACTCTGCCCACTCCCTCGCCTCGACGTCGAGCGCCGCTTCCTTTCGCTGGAGGTACGTGTCATAGTCGCCACCCCAGTCCACCAGCCGCCCCCGATCCAGTTCCACGATGCGCGTGGCCACTCGGCGCAGGAACGCGCGATCGTGCGTCACAAACACCATCGTGGTTCCACGATCGATGAGGAACTGCTCCATCCACTCCACCGCGCCCACATCGAGATGGTTGGTGGGCTCGTCCAGCAGCAGGACATCGGGCTGCCGCACGAGCGCGCGGGCCAGCAACGTCTGTCGCTTGCGTCCGCCCGACGCCTGCGCGAAGGGCGCGTCGGCATCGAGGCCGAGATGCTCGAGCACGGTGTCCACACGCGACTGCATCTCCCAGCCGCTGGCCGCGTCGAGGGCGTGGTGCAGCCGGTCCAGTTCCTTCAGCGCGGCCTCTGTGGCATTCACGCCGACGTCGTGACTGGCCTGGTGATACCTCGCCAGCAGCTTCCCCGCATCGCCGAGTCCTTCCGCCACGACATCGAAGGTGCTGCCCTCCACGTCATCGGGGACTTCCTGCTCCAGCCGGGTCACGCTCACGCCCGTCTGGCGTACGACCTCCCCGCTGTTGGCGGACATGGTGCCGTCGAGCAGCTTCATGATGGTGCTCTTGCCGGCCCCGTTGCGCCCCAGCAGGCAGACCCGCTCCCCACGCTCGAGTGCGAAGCGCGCGCGATCGAGAATGGGCGGGCCGCCGAACGCAATATTTACATCCTGCAAGCCCAGCAATGCCATTGATCGTCGAGTGGGAGAGAACACACAAATTTAACCACCGGACGTCGGACTTCCGACGTCGGATAGCCGATGTCGGGCGTCCGATATCGGACATCGGGCGCCGCGCCACCATTGTCTGCGCATGGTGGGTTGTTCTCTCATGTGACGTCAGAAGCCGATGGGGGACATCGGACGTCACCCCCAACGTCAAACGCAGGGTGCGATGTCTGATGTCACCCATCGGCCACTGACGTCACTCAAGAGAACATGCCGATTCGGCGAAAACACCGGTGGCGCGGCGCCTGAAGTCCGACCCCAGACCTCTGACCCCCGATCTCCGACCTCTGATATCCGGCTCAGTCAGCGGCCAATTGCGTGTGGTACTTTTGTGAATGCCCCCCGCGCACCCACAAGCAGGCCAGGTCAGCATTCCGCGCGCGCTGTCCAAGCTGGGCATCTGCTCGCGCGCCGAGGGAGTCAGGATGGTCGAGGGTGGTCGTGTGCGCGTCAACGGACGGCTCGCGCGCGACCCCGCGCAGCGCATCACGCCGGAAACCGACTCCATCGAGGTCGATGGCAAGGCAATCATCCGCGTCGAGCGCGTGTACCTCGCACTCAACAAGCCGCGTGGACTTGTGACCACGCGCGACGATCCACAGGGACGCAGCACCATCTACGACTGCCTCGAGGGTGCGGCACTTCCCTTCGTTGCACCTGTCGGCCGGCTCGACAAGGCAAGTGAGGGATTGCTGCTGCTCACCAACGACTCTCGCTGGTCGTCCCGGCTGCTCGATCCCGCTTCGCACGTGGACAAGGTCTACCACGTCCAGGTGCGCGGCGTACTCGACGACGCAGCGTTCGCGCGCATTGCCGCCGGTATCGTGGAGGGTGACACGGGCGAGCGTCTGGCGGTGAAGGCCATCTCGCTGCTCCGGACCGGATCGCGCAGTACCGCGTGGTGCGAGGTCGTGCTCGACGAGGGCAGGAACCGGCACATCCGCCGGATCTTCGCAGCGCTCGACATCGAGGTCCTTCGCCTCGTGCGCATCGCCATCGGCCCGCTTGCACTCGGCACACTGGCGAAGGGCGCATGGCGCATGTTGTCGAGCGACGAAGTGCGTGCGCTGTCATGAGCGCCACGCCGTACGACACGTGGCGGACCTACACGGTGAAGATCGCTGGCGTTGCCTACCAGGTCGCCACCAAGCCCGGCACATTCGCGCACGGCCGCCTGGACCCAGCCGCCCAGCTCCTTGCCGAGCACGTGGCCGTGAAACAGGAGGACACCGTGGTGCTGATGCACTGCGGCAGTGGATTGCCGGCTGTCGCAGCTGCCGCGCGTCATGCCGGTCGCATCATCCTCACCGATCGCAATATTCTTTCGGTGCAGGCCGCGGAGCGCACGCTCGCCGCCAATCATGTCGCTACCGGCAGCGCGGTGCTGGGGCAGGGTGCCGCGGCCTTGGAGCCGGGTCTCCAGGCAGATACCGTGGTGATTCGCATACCGCAGGAGCGCGTCGCACTGCTGCAACTCCTCGCGGATGCCTTCGCGGTGTTGAAGATCGGCGGGCGCTGCTACATCGCCGGTGCAACGAACGAAGGGATCAAGACCGCCGCCGCAACACTGGAGGCTCTGTTCGGAAATGCACGCGTTCTGTCACGCGACAGCAGCCATCGTGTCGTGAGCGCGGTGAAGCGCAAGGAGGCACCGGCGGATGCGAGCCTCCTGGACAATCCGTACCTGAAACCGGATGCGTTCCACCGGCTGAACGCCGTCCTGCGCGGCACGGAGTACGAGCTGTACACGCGACCGGGCATCTTTTCGTGGGATCATGTGGACGAAGCCACCGCAATCCTTGCCGACACGATGCAGGTGCCCTCCGGCGCATCCGTCCTCGACCTCGGCTGCGGATGCGGCGCGCTCGGCATTGTAGCCTCGGCGCTCTCGAACGGCGGCCCGCTGTGCATGCTGGATGCAGACGTGGAGGCCGTGCGATCCGCGACGCGCTCAGCAGAAGCGAACGGTATCGAGAAGTTCCGCGCACTGACAAGCGATGTCGCGAGCGCCGTGCTCGACGAACGATTCGACGTCGTGGTGACGAATCCGCCCTTCCACGTGGGCAAGGCGACGGACCTCGATGTGCCAATGCAGTTCATCGAGCAGGCATTTCATGTGCTGGCGGAGGGCGGCCGGCTACTCCTCGTCGCGAACCGGACGCTTCCCTACGAGCAGGCCATCAGGCATCGCTTCGGTAATGTCGCCAACCTGCACGACGGGCCACGCTTCAAGGTCCTGACGGCTACAAAGCCGACAAACGTCTCCACTCACGACAAACGGCTTCGCTCACTACGATAAAGCGAGCAGGTCTGCGGTCGAGAGCACGCGCCATTCCCCACTGGGCAACCCGTCCAGCTCCAACCCGCCAACCGCGCACCGGTGCAGCGTCTCCACACGGTTGCCCACTACGGCGAACATGCGCCGCACCTGGTGATAGCGTCCTTCTGTAATCGTGACGCGTGCTGTCCGTGCGTCGAGCACCTCGAGCGTCGCGGGACGCAATGGCGTCGTCTCGCTGTCGAGCATCACCGTGCCACTCGCAAAGACCTCTGCCTCATCACCGCGAAGATCGCTGGCGAGGCGCGCCTTGTACACCTTGGGCAGATGGGTACGCGGCGACGACAGGCGGTGGTTGAGCTGACCATCATCGGTGATGAGCAATAGTCCCGAGGTGTCGCGATCGAGCCGGCCGATGGGCGCCATCACCGGTGTGCGATACCGAAAGCGCGTCGGGAGCAATTCATAGACGAGGTGGCTCGCGTCCTTTGTCGAGCACACGTAGCCCACCGGCTTGTGCAGCATCACCACCGTGCCCGGCGCCGGATCGAGCGGAATGCCGTC
>JAYVNZ010000339.1:0-4246 GCA_043758185.1 Gemmatimonadaceae bacterium
ATCCAGATGACAGGAGCCGTCGGGGTCGGCCTGCTCCTGGCCGGCTTCGTGGTCACGGCATTCGGCACGGTGGCCGGTATCCGACGCCTCGCAGTCGTCTCACGCCGCAGCGCATGAGTCGCGCGTCAATTGCCCTTGCCGTCGCATTGCTTGCGTCGCCATGGGCCGCCAGCGCACAGACTGGAAGCCGAGCGGATGTGATCCGCGACCTGGATCGCTTGCAGCGCGGGGAGCATATCGCAAACCTGCCGGTGGTCGACAGCGTGTCGGCCGGTGGGCGCACCATTCCTGCCGGGACTGTCGCGAAAGGACCCATCGTGGCGCGCGGGCCCGTCGATGTATTCGGGAAGGTGGACGGATCCGTCGTCAGCCTGGCCGGCAACGTGAAGGTGCATCGCGGCGGGATAATCACGGGCGATGCGCTCGCCGTGGGTGGCCGCGTGACTGCAGACAGCGGCCTGATCGGTGGCGAGATGCGCACGATGTCCGCGCTTCCCAGCGTTGTCGGCGCGACGGTTGCGCGGGCAGACACACGGACCGCGGCTCAGCGCACCATCGACTCCATCCGGGTGGTATCCGGCTCGTTTGGCATTCTCCTCATCATCGCCGTGGGGGTGTTGCTATTCGCCGGCCCCAACCTCGAGGAGGTCTCCATCGCGCTTCAGGGCCGCTTCGCCCGTGCGTTCTGGTACGGTGTGCTGGGGCAACTGTTCGTCTTGCCGGGACTGGTGGTGCTCATCATCGCGCTCGCACTCACGATCATCGGCATCCTGCTCATCCCGTTTGCGGCCGTTGCGTATGCCATCGCGGTCGCGGGCCTTGTCACATTGGGCTTCCTGGCGGTTGCGCTGCTGGTGGGCGGCGCGATCTGGCGCGGCGGCAACGCATCCGCTCGCGCGCGGACGTTCGGTGCGCTGTTCGCGGGTGTGACGGCATTCTTTGCACTGTGGATTCTGGCGTCCGCGCTTGCATGGGCGCCCCTGGCTGCGACGGTCGTTCGTGCCGCCGCGCTCGCCGCCACCTGGGCGGCTGTCACGCTGGGGTTCGGTGCGGCGATTCTCTCGCGTGCGGGAACCCATCGGCGTGTCGCGGCTGGCACGCGCCCCGTGGAACTCGCCGCGTGGCAGACACCTACCCCCGTGTCCGGGGTCGTGGCCGCTCGTCGCGTTGTTGGCGCCGGGGAGGCGCGGTAGCATGCGCGTGATCCGTCTCGTCGCAGCACTGTCTGCGCTCCTGCCCGGCTTCGCACACGCGCAGGAGGGGCCGCTGTGGCGCAATGTCGACATCTCGCGCCAGCTCCGTGACACGTTGCCGCAGCGCATTCGCGTGCAGTACGCCGCGGGCCATGTGGACGTGAGGGGCACGAGCGATCCGCTGCTCTATTCCATGCACCTGCGGTACGACGAGATGCGCTCCGTTCCCCTGCACCGCCACGATGCGGACCAGCGCAGCACATCGCTCGGGTTGGAATCGCGCGGGGGCGGGCTGCGCTCGTCGTCCAGCCGCGAGTCGGGCGAGTTGCGCCTCACCCTGCCGCGCGTGGTGCCACTCGACCTGGAGTTGGAATTCGGTGGCACGCAGTCCACACTCGACCTGGGCGACATGATGCTCCAGTCGCTGCGGCTGGAGTGCGGCGCCACCGACGCCACCCTCCTGTTCACGCGCCCGAATCGTGCCCGCATGCGCGAGATCGAGGTGAGTGTGGGCGCCGCAGACTTCACGGCCCGCCAGTTGGCGAACGCGAACGCCGACCAGGTGCGCGTCCGGGGGGGAGTGGGCAGTGTCGATCTCGACTTCGGCGGCGTCTGGACCCACGACGTCACCGTCACCACGCGGTTGGCGCTCGGCAAGCTCACGCTGCGGATACCAGCGGAGGTGGGTGTTCGGGTGGACGTGCAGCGCGTGGCCGCCGGCTTCGATCATGAGGGGCTGGTGAAGCGCGACGACGCGTGGTACTCCGTGAATTACGATTCCGCGCCCTTCAAGCTGAAGATCCGTGCGGAAACGTTGTTCGGCGGCATCGACGTGCAGCACGCGTCCCGGTAACGGTACCCCTGGGCGACTGGCCCGCGCCTTGCCCGTTCCCGCCCCATGATCATCAAGGGTTTCAACGTCGTTCCACTGGCGAAGAAGACAGTGTCGGAGATCGGAAAGGATCGCATCCCGTCACTGGCCGCGGAAACGGCGTACTACTTCTTCTTCTCGCTTTTCCCACTGCTCCTGTTCCTGACGCCCCTGCTGGGCCTCATGGGCAACGGGCAGCAGCTCATGGAGGCGCTGCTCTCGCGGCTGGCCACCACCCTGCCGGCGGATGCACTCTCGCTCCTGCGCAAGACGCTTGGTGAGATCATCTCGTCCAGCGGAGGGGCCGGCGTGATGTCCGTTGGCGCGCTGCTCGCCGGCTGGGCGGGGTCGAGCATTTTCGGCACCCTCATGGAATCGCTCAACGTCTGCTACGACGTGAGCGAAACACGCCCCCTGTGGAAGCGCATCGCGCTGCGGCTTGCCTGCCTGCTGTTGGCCGGCTTCATCGTCCTTGCCGCCACGTTCGTGTTCCTCGATGGCGAAGTGATTTCCGCGTGGGTGGGGAATGCCCTGCACCTTGGCGCCTTTGGTGTGGGGTTCTTCACCGTATTCCAGCTGGTGGTGGCGGCGGGCTTCGTCGTTGCGCTGGTTGTGTTGCTGTTCAAGCTGCTGCCCAATGTGCAGCAGCGGTGGTCGCACCTCATCGCAGCGGCGAGCATCACGACAGGTCTCTGGATCCTCGCGACGCTGCTGTTCCGCGTCTACGTCCAGCACTTCGGCTCATACAACAAGACCTACGGCGCCATAGGCGGGGTCATTCTGCTGCTGACGTGGATGTACTACACGATGTTCGTCCTGCTCGCTGGCGGAGAGCTTGCGAGCGAGCTGCATCATGGCAGCGGATCGCTGGACCCGCTCAAGGGTGCGATCTACCTGGGGCGCATTGTCTCGGGCGAGGGGCCGGGAACGCCATCGATGGAGAAGTTCAAGCCGTCGAGGTGACGGCTCGCTCGCTTCGCTCGCTGAACGGGGGACGGCGCGCGAGCTTCGCTCGCTGAACGGGGACCAAAACTGAAGCACATGACGGAATGCGGAGCACACTTCCAGTCATGGTTCGCCGACATCAGTCCAGCGCGCGGCAGCGAGCGAGCCGTCAGCCGTCAAGCGAGCGGCAGCGGGCGAGCCATCCAGCCGTCAGCCGTTCCTCATGACCACCAGTGCGCCACGCGCTGCTCCCAGCATCCTCGCCGCAGAACCGTCACGCACGGCTATCTCCACCAGGCCGCTCGATCCAATCAACGCAACCAGCTCCCCCACCCCGACATCGCCGTAGGTGCGCGCAAGCGGGATGCTCCGCCCCGCAATCTCGATGGACACCGCGCGACGCGTGACGAGGTTGGTCACCATGTTGCCGAAGCGATCCACGGTGATCACCACGCCGCGCGTGGAGCCATCCTCGGCGCGCGTTGCCTCTGGGGTGCGATGGACGATGGGGTCCGCGCATGGAACACCGAGCGCGTCGAGCGACGTGCCCTGCGCGAGCTGCGCGGCCGCTGGTGCGAAGACGTCGCGCCCATGAAAGGTGGGTGCCACCGATACAGGGACTGGCAGCGCGACGCACCGCGCCCCCTGGTGCAGCAACGCCGGCGACAGGATGCCGTTGTCCGGCCCCACGAGCATTCGGCCCTCGCTCTCCACCGCCAGCGCCGCCCGCGCGCCGCCCACGCCCGGGTCCACCACCGCCACGTGCACGGTGCCCACCGGGAACCGATGCCAGTACCGGGCAACAGCCAGGCGACCCGACTCGATGTCGTGCGGCGCGAGATCGTGCGCGATGTCCACGAGCATGCAGTCGGGCGCCGCCGCCGCGAGCACGCCCTTCATCTCGCCAACGTATCCATCGGCGGTGCCGAAATCCGTGAGCAGCGTGATCACACGCGTCATGCGTCAGCCCTCAGGCGATCGACGCCTGCTTCCACCGGCCTGCGCGCCAGATGGCCAGCATGCCCACGGCGCGCGCCAGTGCAGTGAGTGAAATGGTCCACCACAACCCCGAGCTACCATAGCGCGCCGCTGCCCAGGCCGCGAGCGGAATGCGGAGCGCCGTAATCGACGTCGACGTCAGCATCGGCGCCATCGTGTGCCCCGCCCCGCCCAGCGCACCCTCGAGCACGATCTCCGCACAGATCCCAAGCTGCGAAAACGCGGCGATCCGCAGGTA
>JAYVNZ010000340.1:0-8452 GCA_043758185.1 Gemmatimonadaceae bacterium
TTGCGCACGGCCGTGGCTTCGTACGGACTGACGTAGCCTTCCAGGATCCGCGATCCGCAGGTGGTGGGCAGAGTGAGCGTGGCCAGGTTGTCCTTGATCGCAACGGGGACGCCGAGCAACAATCCGGGAGCCGTGTCACTCATCTGTTCTGCTGCCGCGGCCGCATGTTCACGGGCGTCTGCTGCGTCGAATGCAACGAAGACATTGAGGCCGTCGCGGCCCGCGCCAATTGCGCGCGCCCTCGCGACTGCCGCGTCGACCGTCGCGCCAGCGGCGCGAGTGCCCGCGCACGTCTCCTCGCGCAGCGTGGCGGCAGAGGAAATCGGGAGGCTCACGCGTCGTCCGTGGACTCGTGTGACGCGAGACGCGGCACAAGCAGGAAGCCCTCATGCAGGCTGGGCGCAAAGGCGTCCAGGCCAACGGCGAGTGGAATGGGAGGGCCGCTGTCACCACGAACAGGCGTTCCGCGCGCGCCCACGCCGATGGCTTCCTGGACGCCGACCGTGACGACGGTGGACAGGGCATCCATGTGGCGCAGGATGGTATTCAGTTCCAGTACGACGGCGGCCGCCCGTTCGTCGGAGAGTCCGACGCGGGCGAGGGTGGCAATGTGGCGAACGTCGTCGATGGAAATGGGCATGGGCTGGTGAGTGATGTTGTGCTACTCGTTATCCCGCTCGAGGTTCGCCTGCGCCACCACGAGCGTCTTGCGGCCGATGGCCTCGTCGTCGAAGTCGATCTTGGCCTTGAGGTCGCGGCCCGCGCCTGCGAGCTCCGCGATGACCCCGCTGCCGAACTTGCGATGCTTCACGCGCGAGCCCACGGCAATGATGGCCGCGTCCTGCGACTCCTCCGCCTCGGCGAAGGCGGCGACACGCGTGACGGGAGTCCCGGGCCGCCGTTGCGATGCGCTGGGGGGAAACGCGCTTTCGGCATCGAGCCACTGTTCGCGCGCCGGGTGATCGACGCCGCGCGCGCGCGAGTTGCCCCATTGGCTTCCGCCGCCCAGGGAATGCATGAAGGAGCGGCCGGAGCTGCGGACCTTGATGGTCTTGAACTGCTCGAGCATGGCTTCGGGAATGGCCTGGAGGAAACTCGATGCCTTGGATGGCATGAACTCCCCGTTGCGACGCCGCGCTTCCGCGTGCGTGAGGAAGAGCTTGCGCTCGGCGCGCGTGATGCCCACGTAGAACAGGCGGCGTTCCTCCTCGAGCATGGCGGGATCGTCGAACGCCTTGGCCAGGGGAAAGAGGCCATCTTCCAAGCCGGTGATGAAGACGACGGGAAACTCGAGTCCCTTCGCGTTGTGCATGGTCATCATGGTGACGGCGTCCGCGTCCGGGCCCAGCTTGTCGAGTTCGGCGACCAGCATGGCCTTCTGCAAGAAGTGGTCAAGCGGGGTGAGGCCCACCTCCCCTTCTTCATCCGACACCAGCTCAGCTGCTCCGGTCATGAGTTCGCGTACGTTCTCGAGGCGGTCCGCCCCTTCCGGACCCTCCGCCTTGAGGTACTCATCGTAGCGAATGCCCTCGACCACCTGACGCAGCAGCTCATCGACGCCCGCCTCACGCGCCGCCTCGCGGAAGGTCGCGATGAGCAGCGCGAACTCGCCAAGCGCGCCGCGCGCCGCGGGCCGGATGGCGGTAAGGAGGTCTGGGCGTTGTGCGGCGACGAGCATGGGAACTTCTCCGCCCCGCGCGGCGAGCGAGAGCTGCTCGATGGTTGTCTCGCCGAGTCCGCGCTTGGGGGCGGCAACGGCGCGGCGAAACGCCTCGTCGTCCGCCGGGTTTGCGATGAGCTTGAGGTAACTCATCAGGTCGCGCACCTCGCGACGATCGTAGAAGCGCACCGATCCCACGAGGCGATACGCCACGGTCTTCTTGCGGAGCGCCTCCTCGAGCGCGCGGCTCTGGGCGTTGGTGCGGTAGACGATGGCGAAGTCGCGGAGGCCACGGCCGGACTGCGCACGACGCTCGGCGATACGCTCAACGACGTACTCCGCCTCGTCGCGTTCGTCGAGGCAGCGCGCCGCGGTGACGCGTTCACCGCTGCCGCGCGTGGGCCGCAGCGTCTTGCCCATGCGTCCCGTGTTGGCACTGATGACCACGTTCGCGAGGTCGAGTACTTCAGGGGTGCTGCGGTAGTTCTCCTCGAGGCGCACCACGTGCGCGTCGACGAAGTCCTTCTTGAAGTCCAGGATGTTCCGGATATCGGCGCCCCGCCAGCCGTAGATGGACTGGTCGTCATCGCCGACGACGCACAGGTTGCCGTGCCCTCCGGCCAGGTGCTTCACCAACTGGTATTGCGCGCGGTTGGTGTCCTGGTACTCGTCCACGAGCACATACTGGAAGCGGCGCTGATACTTCTCGAGTTCGCGCGGATGCTGGGCGAGCATCTGCACCGGAAGCAGCAGCAGGTCGTCGAAGTCCACGGCATTCGCGTTGCGCAACTCCACTCCGTAGTCCGGATACACCTTCGCGATGGCGCGCGCGAAGGGATCCATGGCCAGGTTCGCGTACTCGTCGGGCATCACGAGCGAGTTCTTGGCGTCGGAGATTGCAGCGTGTACGCCGCGCGGCGTGAACTGCTTGGTGTTCAGCGTATGGCGTTCCATGATGCGCTTCACGATGGTTTGCGCATCATCCTGGTCATAGATGGTGAACGATGGGGTGCGGCCCACCAGGTGCGGGGCTGCGCGGAGCATGCGCGCGCCGATGGCGTGAAACGTTCCCACCCACATGCCGATCGGGGCGCGTCCCAGCAGCGACCCGATGCGGTGCTTCATCTCACCCGCCGCCTTGTTGGTGAAGGTCACGGCCAGAATGCGGCTGGGATCCACTCCATCGTGATCGATGAGCCGGGCCAGGCGGGTGGTGAGCACGCGCGTCTTGCCCGACCCCGCGCCAGCGAGGACGAGCAATGGTCCGGTCACGTGGAGTACCGCCTCACGCTGCGCCGGGTTCAGCCCTTGAAGCAGCGTGTCATCAGTCGCAATGGCCATCAGGGCAAGATAATCTCGAACGTGGCTCCGCGGTCCGTATGGAGCAGCCGCAATGTCCCGCCGTGATTCTCTTCCACAATCCGGCGCGCCAGTGAGAGCCCGATGCCCCACCCCGTTTGCTTGGTGGAAAATCCGGGGTCGAAGATCCGGCCCCGAACCTCACGCGGAATGCCGGGCCCATCATCAGCCACGGTGATGCTCGCGCCACCCACCCCGCGCCGCGCGGTTGCCAGCGTGATCCGTCCACCGCGGCCCGCCAGTGCATCGACTGCATTCTTCACCAGGACTTCGAGTGACCATTCCAGCAGCACGGCGTCGCCCAGGACGGTGAATGGTGTCTCGGGAGTGATGACCAGGATGGTGACGGCATGATTGAGCGTTGGCACACGCTGCCGGAAATACAGGCCGAGCCGCTCGACGAGTTCCGGGAGGTTCACCGCATCGGATCGCGGTTCGCGCCCAATGCGCTCGAACCGGTGCGCCACGCGGTCGAGGCGCAGGAGGTCGACGCGCATCTGGTCCAGCGCCGATTGCGTGTGCGTGTCCGTGCCCCGCTCCTCGAGCACCTCGATCCATCCGCTCAGGCTCGAGAGCGGCGTGCCGAGTTGATGGGCAGACTCCCGCGCCATACCCGCCCACACGCGCTCCCGCTCCGCATTTCCGCGCGTACGAACGACGTACACGGCGGCGAGCAGCAGCACCACGGCGCTGAGCGCCTGCAGGGCGGGAATAATGCGCAGCCAGCGGATGATGGGCGGATTGCCGTAGTGAATTTCGCCGACGAGCGAGTCGACCACCGGCGGGTTCACGAGGTCGAGTTCGTGCGCGTAGGCGCGAAGCCCCGCGTCGTCGCTGGCCACGCCGGCGGGCACGTTGGCGCTCGGCCCGGGCTTGCCGGTGCGGTCGGTGACAATGAGCGGCACACCCTGCTCGCGGATGCTCCGGGAGAGGTCGAAGAGCGCCTGCGTGGACGCAGTCTCCGTGGTGTCGACCTGACCGCGGAACACGCGCGCGTACATCTCCGTGGTGCGCTTGCCTTCCGCGCGCAGGTCACGCACCACCTGGCGGGTGAAGACCACGTACGACAACAGCAGGATGGCAAAGAGGACGGCGATGACCAGCTCGGGCAGGCCCCGGCGCATCGTCTTACGTAAGCCGGTCTGTCCCTACATACCGCCGCAATACCTCAGGCACGGAGACGCTGCCGTCCGGCTGCTGATGATTCTCCAGGATGCAGGCAATGGTGCGCGGAAAGGCGAGGCCCGATCCATTGAGCGTGTGCACGAAGCGCGGCTTCTCCCCCTTGGCCGGGCGGTAGCGGATATTGGCGCGGCGAGCCTGGAAATCGGTGAAGGTGCTGCACGAGCTCACCTCGAGCCAACTTCCCACGCCGGGTGCCCATGCCTCGAGATCGTAGGTCTTGGCGCTGGAAAAACCCGTGTCGCCCGCCGCCAGCATCGTGACGCGATACGGAATCTCGAGCTGTTGCAGCATGCGCTCGGCGTGACCGAGCAGCAATTGCAGCTGCGCCTCGGAGTCCTCCGGCGCGCAGTAGCGCACGAGTTCCACCTTGTCGAACTGGTGCATGCGGAGGATGCCGCGCGTGTCCTTTCCCGCAGCCCCAGCCTCGCGCCGGAAGCAGGGCGAGTAGGCGCAAAACGCCTTCGGGAGCACGCCCGAGTCGATGATCTCGTCGCGATACAGGTTGGTGACCGGGACCTCGGCGGTGGGGATGAGAAACAGGTCGTCGCCCCCGATGCGATAGGCATCGTCTTCCATCTTGGGCAGCTGGCCCGTGCCCGTCATGCTCGCGCGATTCACCAGGAATGGCGCCCAGATTTCTTCGTAGCCGTGCTGATCCACGTGCGTATCCACGAAGAAATTCATCAGCGCACGCACGAGGCGCGCACCCTTGCCGCGGTAGAAGACGAACCCCGACCCGCTCACCTTCGCCCCACGCTCGGTATCGAACAGGCCCTGTGCCGCGGCAATGTCCCAGTGCGGCTGCACACCGTCGGCCGAACGCGGCGTGCCCCAGTTGCGTACGATGACGTTGTGCGTTTCATCGCCCGCCGGCACATCGGCCAGCGTCATGTTGGGCACCTGCATCACGATGGCATCGAGCGCCTGCTCCGCGACGCCGAGCTCCGCCTCGAGGCGACCGATCTCCTCACCCAGTGCACGTCCGTGCGCGATGAGATCGGCAGCATCCTCGCCAGCCTTCTTCCGTCGCGCGACGTCCTGCGAGCTGGCATTGCGGGCGGCCTTGCGCTCTTCCACGGCCTGGATGAGCAGGCGGCGCTCACGGTCGAGTCCTTCGCACCGGTCCAGCTGTGGGGCCAACTGGGCGAGCGCACCGCGACGACGCATCGCTTCGCGCAGGTCATCGAGGCGCTCGCGGATCACGCGGGCGTCATGCATCAGCGTCGTGGCACCGAATCCGGCACAACGCCGCGATAGCCGCAGTTGGGATCCACCACGCTGCGCGTGAAGATGCGACGCGTCGGCGCGTCGACGCTGTCGACGACGAGCTTGGCGTAGATGATCTGCGACGTGATGACGGTGAGATTATAGCTGCTGTAACACGCCGTCCCGTCCTGGAGCTCCACGGCGAGCACGGTCCCTGGCGCGATCGTCTTGACGCCGAGGGTATCGTATCCGGTGGCTGGCACTTCCAGCACGGACTCGAACGAACCTGGCACCACCTGCAGACCCACCCGCTTCAGCGTGCCCGCGAGCGCACCGCCAAGGGTGCGGACCGGCAGGATGACCGCCTTGTTGCTTGCGTCGAGGTCGAAGGCCACATCGAACGCGAACGCCGACGTAGCGTGCGACGGACCCGCCAGGAAGCTCAGCGCCGTGGGTACGACGGCGGGCGCGCCCGTGAGCGCGTACAGCGTGCTGGTTGCGAGTCCACTCGCGTAGGTCGCCTTCGCCAGTGTCGGATCGCCGCACGCAACGGCGCACGGGACAAGGGCAGCGAGAGCGACGCGCAGAAAACGGGTCGGCGTCATGCAGGAATGAGGCGAGGTGAAGGCCGTGCGGGGTGCAATGGAGAATAGGCCGAGGCGCGACCAAACTCAAGCGATTGGTATCGCTTGACTTCACCCACGTCGCCCTTAAGCTTCGCAGCACTTTCCCCAGTGGAGCAGGCATGCCCAGCATTCGAGACCTCGTGAGCGCCATCCGGCAGCGCGAGGGCGTGGAAGCCGCCGTCGTACTCGGGCGTGATGGCCTCCTGATCGACAGCCAGAGTGCGGCTGGCCTGGACCCCGAAGATCTTGCGGCGCGCATTCCCGCCATCATCGGCCCCGCGGATGAATTCGGCGCGTCGTCAGGCCGGGGCGCGCTCGTGACAGCCGTCCTGGAACACGCCACGGGGCTGGCCGTGGTGGCAGCGCTCAACGCGGATGCGGTGCTGCTGGTGCTCGTGCGCCCCGACGCCAACGTCGGACAATTGCTGTTCGAGCTTCGCCGCAATCGCGAGAATATCGCAGCCCTGGTCTAGTGACAGACACTCCTGAACTGACGCACGCGCTCGTTGCCGACGACGAGCCGCACATCGGACGCATCATCAAGATGAAGCTCGAGCAGGGTCCCTTCCGCGTGACGCTCGCGTATGACGGACGCGAGGCGCTGGAGGTATTGCGGCGCGAACCGGACATCGCGCTCGTACTGCTGGACCTCATGATGCCGTACCTGAGCGGACTGGACGTGCTGGCCGCGATGAAACAGGACGAGCGATTGAAGCACCTGCCCACCATCGTGCTGACGGCGGCCGGCCAGGAGCAACAACACCGCATGGCAATGGACCTGGGCGCCAGTGAGTTCATGACGAAGCCATTCAGCCCGAAGCGGCTGTATGCGCGCGCCGCCGAGCTGGCGGGCATCGCCACCGAGCCGAGCGCCGGGTCGTGACGAACCGGTGGGCCGTGATCCTTGCCGGCGGCGTTGGCTCTCGCTTCTGGCCACTCAGTACACCCGCTCGTCCCAAGCAGCTGTTGCCATTGGCGACCGAGGAGCCGCTCCTCAGCGATGCACTTACGCGGCTGGCTCCCCTCGTTCCGCCCGAGCGCACCCTGATCCTCACGAACGGTGGGCTCGTGGAGCCCATCGCGGCACTCGCCCCAGCAATACCGCGTGGCAACATCATCGCCGAGCCGCGCCCCGCCGGCACGGCAGCCGCGCTGGCGTGGGCCGCGCACGAGGTGGCTCGGCGCGGGGGCCGGGACGCGGTGATGCTCAGCATTCACGCCGACTGGACCGTGGGCGATCCCGACGGCTTTCGCGCCGCGCTGTCGCGCGCGGCAGATGCCGCCGAGGCGCATGCCGCCCTGGTGACGGTTGGAATCGTGCCGGTGCGTCCCGATCCCGGCTTCGGCTACATCCAGCCCGGCGAGCCCGTGAGCGACGGTGTTCGACGGGTGTCACGGTTCATCGAGAAGCCCGATCGCGCCCGCGCCGAGGTGATGGTGCGAGACGGCTACCTCTGGAACTCGGGGATCTTCGTATGGCGAGCCGGCGACTTCCTGGATGAACTGGCTGCGCATACGCCGGAAGTCGCGCCGTTCCTTGCCGCGCATGGCGACGATCTCGCGGGGTTCTTCGGGGCGCTGTCCACGACCATCTCGGTCGATGTGGGCGTCCTGGAACGCAGCAGCCGCGTGCTGGTGCTGCCCGGCGATTTTGCGTGGGACGACGTTGGCACATGGGCCGCGCTGCGTCGCGTGCGCGAGTGCGACGCCAGCGACAACGCCCTGCGTGGCGCCGTGCACGCGGTGCAGTCGCGCGGCAACGTGGTGCATGCGGAGAGTGGAACCGTCGTCCTGTATGGCGTCTCGGACCTGGTGGTGGTGTGCCGTGATGGCCTCACGCTGGTGACCACGATCGATCGCGCCGCGGACCTCAAGACACTCATCGATTCGCTGCCCGCCCACATCCGAGACCAGTCGTGAGCGACATCTTCCTGTACGACGACGCGTGTGCTCGCACCTTCGAGCCATTCGCGCTCACCCGCCCCGCCGGCGAGATGCGCGCCGGTGCCCTGCTGGTGCGCGAGCGATGGGAGCGGGCGCTCGGCGCACGCGTGGCGGGGTACATCTCGTCGCCGCACCTGGCGCATTTCGACGAGCCCGGCGCGCCCCCCGTCCTGGAGAAGGGCGTGCTACCGCGCGGCAGCTGGCTGGCGAACGCGCGCTTCGCACCAGCGCTGGCGACAATGCATGCGCCGGACGAGGTCCTCGCTGGGGACAAGCTTGCCGCCGTGCGCGTGGCGCGTGATGTGGACGTCGCCGAACTGCATGATGGGACGGCGAACATCGGGTCGTATGCGTATCAGTCGGGCCAGCGCCACGAGGTCACGTCCACTGCCGGATGGTGGATGCGCGAGGTGTGGGACTATGTGGCGCACCTGGTTCCGATGCTGGAGCACGACCTGCCCATCCTTGGCGC
>JAYVNZ010000341.1:0-2112 GCA_043758185.1 Gemmatimonadaceae bacterium
CATGACGTGGTGCGCGCGCGCGTGTCTGACGCACTCGCGGCGGTCCAACTCGCCGGCTTCGAGCAGCGGGCGCCACACGGACTCAGTGGCGGGCAGCGACATCGTGTCGCGCTCGCCCGCGCAATCGCGGCGCGTCCCGCGGTGCTCCTTCTCGACGAGCCGCTCTCCGCGCTCGATCCAGCGCTGCGCGACGAGGTGCGCGCCGCCATCCTCGCCGCACAGGAGCAGTCTGGCGCAGTGATGGTGCTGGTGACGCACGACCTGGATGACGCCGCCATGCTCGCCGACGACGTGGCGGTGTTGCTCGACGGTCGCATCGCGCAGCGCGCGACCCCGCGCGAGTTGTTCGGTCGTCCTGCGACATCCGCCGTGGCGCGGCTGCTGGGCGTCTATCAGATGCTGGACGGACGCGTGCGCGCAGATGGCGCCGTGGACTGCACCCTCGGCACCGTTTCGGTGAAGACATCACTGCCGGCCGGCGCTGCCGCGATTGTGGCGTTCCGTGCTGAAGCGCTGCGAGTGATACAAGTGGAAGCAGGCCCGCCCGCCGCCAAGGCGCGTGTCGTGGCAGTGCGACACCGCCCACGCGGCGCGACGGTCGCGCTCCAGCTCGAGTCTGCGCCACACGCTCCGCCGCTCGAGGCGCCCGTCGAGCCCTTCGCTGTGTTGACCGTCGGCACCCGCGTCGGCCTCGTGCTCGATCCACGGGGCGTGCACGTGTTCCCCGCCTAGGAGTACCGATGCTCGACCGTCGGCTTCGTCCGGTCAAGGAAAAAATCCTCACCCCATTGGCACGGGTGCTCGGTGATCGCGTCCATCCAATGGCGGTGACGCTCACCGCGTTTCTGGTGGGAGTGGGAGCGGCCGTGTGTGCAGCGCGCGGGACTTTGGGACTGGCGCTCGGATGCTGGATCGTGAACCGCTTGCTCGATGGGTTCGACGGGACGCTCGCGCGCACGCAGCGCGTGCAGAGCGACCTTGGCGGCTATGTGGACCTGCTGCTCGACTTCGTGGTGTACGCGGCGATTCCCGTGGGGCTGGTACTCGGCGTCGCCAGCGCGACGCGTGCCCCGGTTGCGCTCGCGGCGTTGGCGCTCATCAGCACCTTCTACGTCAACGCCGCGTCGTGGTTGTACCTCTCCGCGCTGCTGGAGAAGCGCGGCGCAGGTGCGCAGGCGCGCGGAGAACTCACGTCAGTCTCGATGCCAGAGGGCATCGTGGGTGGCGTCGAGACCATCGCCTTTTACGTGCTCTTCTTCCTGTGGCCTGCGCATCTCGTCACGCTCTTCACATCCATGGCCGCGCTTGTCGTCGTCACCATCGTGTTGCGGCTGATGTGGGCGACCCGGCACTTCGGCACTGCAGGAGATGGCGAGTCCTGACCCTGACGACGTTGGGTGCGATGTCCGATTCCTCCCAATTCGGCCACAGACGTCACTCGAGAGGACAACCCGATTCGGCACAGCCCACGGGTGGCGCGGCGCCCGATGTCGGACGCCCGCCTTCGGATTCGGATGTCACACGTCCGATTCAGATGTCGCACGTCCGATGTGAGATGAGGATGGACACCAGCTAACGGATCGCCGCGGTCAGCGCCACACCGTCCAATCGCTCCGTTGGGTGCACCCCCGCCAGCCGGGCAAGGGTCGGCGCCAGGTCCACCGTGCGCACGAATGCCGGGTATCGTCCCGGTCGCACGCCCATCCCGAAGAAGATCAGCGGTACATGCGAGTCGTAATCGTACGGCGACCCGTGGGACGCAATGTTGCCCCCCCACGTGCTCAATGGCGTGAGCGTCACCACCAATTCGATCGCGGTCGTCGCTGGAAACTGGTGAGACCACCGCCGCGCGATTGGGTCGCTCAGCGTATCGGACAGCAGCGCGCGAACATGATCGACGCGCAGGACCCCCGGTATCGATCGCGCAGCCGCGGCGAAGGCGTCAATCGCGGAATCCGCACTGGCACCGGCCTTCGCAAATGCTGCACGGTCGACCACCACGATCTGCTGGTCGATGTCGATGGCCATCGTGTCCACGTGCGCCGCCAGCAGTCCCGCGCGCGTTGCGGGCAGCAGGCCCTGCAGCGTCACGCGCACGGGGGTGGGACGCAT
>JAYVNZ010000342.1:0-10221 GCA_043758185.1 Gemmatimonadaceae bacterium
ACCACACTGCTGGCCAAGTGCGCGAGTCGGTATGAGAACGCACCGGGCGGTGCCCCGGGCGACAAGTACAAGCAGACGCCGGGATACAAGGCAGGAGCCCGGGCGTGATCCTCGTTGGGGAACTGTCGCTCTGGGTCGCGTTGCTCATGGCGGCCTGGACGGGCATCACGTCGTTTGCGGGCGGCACGATGGGTCGCGAAGACCTCATCACCAGCGGGCGACGTGGGTTGTACGTCACTACGCTGATGGTGATCCTCGCGTCGGTGGGACTGTGGACCGCACTGCTCAGCCACGATTTCTCGCTGAGCTACGTGGCTGGCCATACCAGCGCCAACATGCCCAGGATCTACGTCTTCACTGCCTTCTGGGGCGGGCAGGCGGGATCGATGCTGTTCTGGGCGCTGATCCTGTCATGCTATTCGTCCATCGCCATCTGGTCCGTACGCGAGAAGGCCCGTGAGCTCGCGCCGTTTGCATGCGGCACCCTTGCGCTGATCCTCCTCTTCTTCATCGCGACGACCTGCTTCAAGGCCAATCCGTTCGACCGCCTCGCGTTCGTGCCCGCTGATGGCAAGGGCATGAACCCGCAGCTCCAGAACCCGGGCATGGCCATCCACCCGCCGAACCTCTACCTCGGCTACGTGGCCACGGCTATTCCGTTCGCGTTCGCCATTGCCGCGCTCATCACGCGCAAGCTCGATGCGTCGTGGCTGCTCGTCGTGCGGCGCTGGTCGCTCATCTCCTGGTTCTTCCTGACGGTGGGGATCACCCTCGGCATGTGGTGGGCGTACGTCGAGCTGGGCTGGAGCGGTTACTGGGCCTGGGATCCCGTGGAGAACGCGTCGTTCCTGCCGTGGCTCACGGGCACGGCGTTCCTGCACTCCATCATGATCCAGGAGAAGCGAGGGATGCTGCGGAAGTGGAACGTCGTGCTTGTCGTGACGACATTCCTGCTGGCCATCTTCGGCACCTTCATCACGCGCAGCGGCATCATCGAGAGCGTGCACTCGTTCGCGCAGTCGCCGGTGGGCACGTGGTTCGCCACGTTCTTCTTTGCGGCCACCGGCGCGACGATCTACTTCGTGGCCACGCGGCTCAAGGATCTCGAGGCCACCGCCGTGCTCGAAAGCATGGTGAGCCGGGAGGCCGCGTTCCTGTACAACAACCTGGTGCTGGTGGGGATCGCGTTTTCCGTGCTCTGGGGTACGCTGTTTCCCATCCTCAGCGAGTGGGTGCGCGGTTCGAAGATCACCGTGGGCCCGCCGTTCTTCAACACGGTGAATATCCCGCTGGGCTTGCTGCTGCTCGCGCTCACGGGCATCGGCCCGCTCATCGCATGGCGCAAGGCGTCCACATCCAACCTGAAGCGCCAGTTCATCTTTCCAACGGCGTCGGGCATCGTCATCGGTGTGGCGTTGTTCGCGCTTGGCATGCGCAACTTCCACGCGCTCATCGCGTACACGCTCGCGGGGTTCGTCTCCGGGACCATCGGTCAGGAGTTTTACAAGGGCATCGGCGCGCGGCGCTCCATTCACGGTGAAGGACTGTTCATCGCCGCGGTGCGGCTCATCGCGCGGAACCGCCGCCGGTACGGCGGCTACATCGTGCACGCGGGCATCGTCATCCTGTTCTCCGCCTTTGCCGGACTGGCATTCAAGAAGGATCACGACGTCCAGATCAAGGCTGGAGAAACGAAGACCCTCGTCGATCCGCTCGGCCACACCTGGCGGTTCGTGAGCCAGGGTGTGTCCACCTCCGAGACGCTCAACAGGTTCGTGACTGGCATTGGACTCGAGGTGTTCCGCGACGGCGAGCGCCAGGGCATCCTGACCAGCGAGAAGCGGCAGTATTTCGACAGCCAGAAGCAACCGCAATTCGAGCCAAGCACCGAGGTGGGCATCCGCACCTCGGCCATGCTCGACCTCTATGTAGTGCTGGCCGGCGTCCGCGACGACACCGCCGAGCTGCGCATCAGCTTCAACCCACTGGTTGTGTGGGTGTGGATTGGTGGCATGATCATGGCCATCGGCGGGCTGATCGTGATGTGGCCGCAGGCGGAACGTCGTCGTGCACCGAGCGGGTATGTGGCGACGCTGGCGCCAGCGCATGCGTTGGTCGCGGCCGAGTGATGCGTCGCCGGGAATTCCTTCGCCGGGCGAGTCTGGGCGGGGCCGCGCTGATGGCGGCACAGGTGCTGGACGCGCAGGGCACCGCCAAGCCACAAGCCCCGGCGACTGGCGGGACGTCGAACCTGTTCGACATGAACCAGGATGCGGCGAAGACCGTGCGTCGTCCTGCCAAGCCTGGCGCGGCGAAGTCGATGAACGACGAGGAGCGCGACGCACTGGAGCGCGAGATCCGGTGCCAGTGCGGCTGTACGCTCGACGTCTACATCTGTCGCACCACGGATTTCTCGTGCCAGGTGTCGCCCGCCATGCATCGCGACATCATGTCGCTTGTAGAGGGCGGGTATTCCGCGCAGGAGATTCTCGACTCGTTCGTGACGACGTATGGTGAACGCGCGCTGATGGCGCCCAGGCGTGAGGGGTTCAACCTCACGGGCTACCTGATGCCGTTCGCGGCGCTGGGTGTGGGCGCCGTGGCGTTGACCACGGTGTTGCGCCGGATGTCGAACAAGGCCGGCCCAGCGGCTGTGGGCCCGCGCGCTGTGCACTCCGCCGAAAGCACTGCCACTGACGACGAGATGGCGCGGCTCAATGCCGCCATCCGGAAGGACGAATGATTCTCGCGCTGGTGCTGGGCACACTGCTGGCTGTCGGCGCGCTTGCGTTCGTGCTCTATCCGCTGTTCGGCGTGGTGGCGCGTGCGCCGAGCCCGGTGGTGTTGACAGCAACGCAGGCGGCCGGTGCGGCGGAGCAGGAGGCGGTCGTGGCCCTGCGCGAGATCGAGTTCGATCGCGCGACGGGCAAGCTCTCGGACTCGGACTATGGGGAGTTGCACGCTCGCTATACGGAGCGGGCGCTCGTGGCCATGCGCGGCGGTGCCTCGAGCGTGGCAGCAGGCGACCCGGCGGAGCTGGCTGTTCTGGCGTATCGCGCACGGCTCAGGGAGTGCGGCACCTGCGGGCCCCGTCCGGAGCCGGACGCCGTCTACTGCTCCACCTGTGGGCGATATCTCCCTGGCGCGTGCGGATCGTGCGGGAGTGCGGTGAGCGAACCGGCCGCCACCTACTGCGGGGCGTGCGGCCGGCAGCTCGCCGCATAGCTGGTCAGGGCTTCTTCATGGTGGTGTCCTTCATCATCATGCCCTTCGCCATGCCTTTCTTGTGCTTCTTGGACTTCTTGGGCATCGCCATGGCGTCATGCGATTCCGCATTTGCCGCCTTCGCGTCCATTTTGGCGTCCTTCGCCATCGCCATCGCCTTGTCCGCGGTCTTTTCGGCGGCCTTGGCTTCCGAGTGAGCCGCCATGGCGCTGGCCTTCGCGGCGGCAGCTGGCTTCTTCATGGCCTTGCCAGTGTCCTTCGCCATCGACTGTGCGGACATCGTTGATGCGCCGAGCATGAGCGCGACTGCTGCGAACTTCAGGGCCTTCATTGTCATCCTCCGACAGGGGTAGGAACTACACGTCGGTTGCTGCGAGCCTGGTGGGCGGTAAAGCATGCAGCGGGGGGCGGCTGTCGGCAAGACGGGGAACGCGGTGTGTCAACGTTCGGAGAAATGTCCCCGGCCCGGACGACACCCGCGCGCCTTTGCGGCACGTTCAGCGCGCAAGCGTGCGCTGCAGGCGGTCGCGCCTCGCGCGGACCTCGACCACCTTGGGTTGGAGGTCCGGGTCGGCGCGTTTCCACAGGTTCACGAACGACGTGTAGTGCGCCACGGCGCGCGTGTTGTCGTTCCGCGCCTCGTACAGTTCGCCCAGCCGCTTGTGCGCGGCGGCCAGCATCCACGCATCGACTTCGACGCGACCCGGATTCGGAATGGCGAGGTAGCGTTCGAGATTCACGATGGTGGAATCCGCCATGTTGGCCTGGTCGTACGCGCGACCCAGCAGTGCCGGCAGGCAGTACGAGCAGCCGGTGGGCAGGCCGTCTCCCGCCACGTCGGACTGGCGAAAGAGTCGGATGGCATCCTGCGTCCGGCGTTCGGCGAGCGCAATCTCGCCCTCCGCCATGAGGTGCACGGAGGCCCAGCGGGGGTGCATCGTTGAATCGTGAGCCGGCGGGTCGAACTTTGCCAGCACCGCGCGGGCTCGATCCGGCGCACCAGCCAATGCGTAGACGCGTGCAACGTCGAGGTAGGACACTCCCAGGACGCTTCCTGCGACTGGATGCGTCCGCATGAGGTCATCGAGACGCGCGACAGCCTGGGCGCGCTGCTCACGGAACCATGCGTCCGCGAGTGCCAGTTGCACCGGCCGGTCCAGCGGTGACGCCTTCTCTCCGCGCAGCGCATTGCGGCGTTCCATTTCCGCGGCCAGGCTGTCCGACTCGCGCAACCGCCCGCGCGCCGCGACCATGCTCCGCGTGAACGTCACGGTACTGAGGCCAGTCATGACGTTGGTGTTCGGCATGAGCACATTGGCCACGAATTCTGCGGAATCCAGCAGCCCCCGGTTGTACAGGAGGTCGATCTCGCGTCGCCCTGTCGGATAGGGAATCTTGCGCTCATGGATGACCCGCAACACGGAATCCGCCGCCGAGAATTTCCCCGACTGGATCAGCGCGCCGGCGAGGTTGTTGAGCAGGATACCGTTCGCAGGGTCCACGGAGATGGCGCGCCGATAGGCCTGTTCGGCGCCCGCGTAGTTGCGCGTGAGCGTATACATGATCGCGAGCGAGTTCAACGCGTCCGAATTGAACGAATCCACCGCGACGGCGCGCTGGAACGCGTCGATGGCCTTCGCCCGATTCCTGCCTCCGTAGTACGCGCCCTCCACGGAGTACCGCTCGCGTTCGGGCAGGCGCTGGCGGAGGCGGAAGGCGGTCTGCATCAGCGAGTCGCGCCGCGGCGCCTGGAGCCGCGCGTTGCCGAGACTGTACGCCAGCTGCACGTATGCCGAGGCGAAGTTGCTGTCCTTCGCGATAGCATCCTCGAAGAATCCGATCGCCTTGGGATAGTCCCCCTCGACGTCGTTCGCGCGCAGGCCACCGGCAAATGCGCGCAATGCGTCGAGCGACGGCGTGGTCACCTGGCCGAGTGCGGGCGCATCACTCACGCTCTTGAGCGACTCGCCGATCTTGCCGCGCAACTGCCGGGTGAGCCGGTCGATCGCGGGAATGATCTCGCCCGTATTGGCCGCCGACTCGCGATACACCGCCAGTTCGTCGCCCGACTCGGCATTCACGAGTCGCGTGGAGATGATGTAGCCCGTGCCCACGGATGCGACATTACCGGTGACGATCGCCTTGATGCCCTCGCGCACGGCAATCTCGCGCGCCAGCGCCAGGTCCACGCGTGTCGTCGCCTTCCGCTGCATGCGGCCCAACGCTGCCACGACGCTGCTCGTGGACACGATGTTCACGGCACGCGACTGCGACAGGTTCGTACGAACGGCCTCCGACAACACTGCACCCAGCGCGGAATCCCTGGCAGCGACTTCGAATTCGGCGATCAGGACGCGGTCTTGTGCACTGAGCTTGCCGGAGGCGAGCAGCGATCCGGCCGGACCGATGCCGAGCACGCGCAGCACGAGAAAGCCCACCACCAGCAGTGTGAACACCGATACGGCGGCGATGCCCCCGCGCGCCGCGCGCCCCCACGTCATGTGCGGGCTCGCCTTCACGGCGAGGTGCGCCATGGTGCCCTGCGGGCCCGCGTGCTTCACCGACCCCTGTGGCGTGAGTGTGGGCGTCGCGTTCGCGATGGTACGCGCCACATACTGCGTGTACCCAGTGAAGAGGATGACCGGGAAGCCCAGTGCCATCACCACCAGCGCACCCGCAAAGACCCATTCGGGAAGACCCTGTGTGGTAACGAGCAGCCGCGCGACGACAGCGACGACAAGGAATGCCGCCGCGTAGAGCCCCATCGCACGGACGAACAGTCCCCGGCCATGCGAGAACCCTGGCGCTGCCGGACCGGACATCGAGGTCGTGGTGTCGAGCTGTCGCAGGATGTCGTCTGCGGTTGCCGGACGCTGGTCAGGGTCCTTGGCCAGGCACTGCATGACGAGCTGCGCGAGCGCGGGCGGGCAATCGGGCCGCAGTTCCTGGATGGGGGGCGGCGACTCACCCATGTGCGCAGCCAGCAACTTGTGGGGCGGCAAACCGTGGAAGGGCGCGTGCCCCGCGATCAACTCGTACGCCATGCAGCCGAAGGCGTAGATGTCGGCGCGGTGGTCGGTGTCCGGATCGCCCGCCGCCTGCTCGGGCGCCATGTACGCCGGCGTGCCGATGGACGTGCCGATCTGCGTGAGCGTTGCGCCCACAGGCCGTTCCTGCGCGGCGGCAATGGCCTTGGCGATGCCGAAGTCGGCGACAACGGCGGTGCGGCCCGAGAGAAGGATGTTGTCGGGCTTGATGTCACGGTGCACCACACCGCGCTCATGCGCATAGGCCAGGGCCTTGGCTACGTCGCGCAGGATCTCGACGCCTTGGGAGAGCGGGACGGGACCGTTTGCCAGTCGAGCGCGGAGGCTCTCGCCTTCGACGAACGGCATGGTATAGAAGGGCAGGCCGTCGACCTCGCCGGCCGCGATGACCGGAAGGATATTGGCCTGCTGCAGCGATGCGGCAAGCCGGATTTCGCGCTCGAAGCGTTCGGCGGAAATGGCGGCCGCGAGGTCGGGGGCGAGGATCTTGACGACGACGCGCCGGCCGAGGCGGTGCTCGTTGGCCACGAATACGCGGGACATCCCCCCGCCGCCGAGTTCACGCTCGATGGTGTGCGTGCCGCTCAGGGAATCCTGGACACGTTGGCGGAGGTCCATGCGTGGAGAGCGGGGATGGAGCGCGGGGGGATCTGCAGCTGGAAGATGCGGGCAGGGTGGTCAGGGCACCAGTGGGAGGCGCGGTACTGTATTATTTTCGCGAAGCAGCTTGCGACTCTATTCGACCAGGGAGCCCCACCATGGATGAAGGCATCACCTACATCGTCCCTTCCACAACCGCGCCCATGCTGCCCGATGGCGTGATTGCCGTCGAGAGCCTCACGGCGGAGGGCGATGCACCAGGCGCGGCGGCGTACGTGCACTACAACGGCCCAACGCACCAGTTGTCCACGATGTGCACCGGCATGGCCGTCCTCGAACCCGGCGCCTCACCGCATCCGCCCCACCAGCATCCCGAAGAGGAATTTCTCATCGTGGCAAGTGGCACGGGCGTGATCGAAGTCGGGGGCACGCCAACCCAGGTGGGGCCGGGCGCCATCATGTATTGCGGCGGCAACGTCCTCCACGGCGTCACCAATACGGGGGCGGTGCCCATGACCTTCTACTGGTCCAAGTGGGCCGCCCGAGGTTTTGAATAGGGGACGCGTGCATGTTCGCCCACCTGACGCTGCCTACCCAGCACGTGGAAGAGACGACGCGCTTTCTCGAACGGACGCTCGGTTACCCGCGCAAGCCCGTTCCGGAGAATTCACCGGTGGACGTTCGATGGCTCGACATCGGCAACGGCCAGGAGCTGCACGTCTTCTACGTCGAGGGCTTCGTGATCTCGCCATTCGAGGCCGAGTTCGGCCGACACGTCGCCCTGTTCCATCCGTTGGGTGACTTTCCGGCACTGCGCCAGCGCATCACCGAGGGCGGTGGTGTGCTCGTCGAACCGATACGCGCGACGGCATTCGAGCGGCTCTTCTTCCGAGAGCCGGTAAATGGATACCTCTTCGAGCTGATCGACAGCGCGCGCGCGAGTGCCCTGCCAACGAGCACCGTATCGTCAGCGTAGACTTGTTGCTGGGCGGGATGCTGTCGAACCAGATTCGTCCCCTGTGAGTTCCTGCACCCTCCATTGCGGTGATGTCATGTCGAGATGTACCACGCGCGCCCGTATGACCGTGCTGATCGCTCTCGTGCCGTCCGCCGTCCTTGGTGGTCAGCTGCTCGCCCAGCAGCCCGTCGCCCCCACCACACCACCCGCGATGCCCGCTCGGCTGGCGCCCTCGGGTCGCGTGATCCCGAACGCCCTGTACGAACGCAAGCTCCAGAGCGAGGTGAAGGCGCTGGACGGATTCAAGGTGACGCTCTTTGCCGAGCCGCCCTTCGCCGAGTATCCCACGTGCGTCACGGCATCGCTCGACGGGACCGTGTTCGTGGGCACTGACCCCAACCTTGCGCAGGACTTCGTGAAGGGCCGCGGTCGAGTGGTGCGCCTCGTGGACGACGACGGAGACGGCCGCGCAGACCGATATACGGTGTTCACCGACGTGGACAGCCCACGCGGCCTCGTATGGGATGGCAAGGCGCTCTACGTCCTGCATCCGCCCAACCTCACGGCCTACTACGACGACAACGGCGACGGCATCGCAGACCGCTCCGTGGACCTCGTGCGCGGCATCAGCGCCGGCAGCCTCGACTTCCGCAGCGCGGATCACAGCACCAACGGCATCACGCTGGGCATCGACGGCTGGATCTACATCGCCGTGGGCGACTACGGGTTCGTGAAGGCCACCGGGCGTGACGGACTGCAGCTTGCCCACCATGGCGGCGGGGTGGCCCGCGTACGCACCGACGGCTCCGGCCTCGAGATGTACGCCACGGGCACGCGCAACATGTATGACCTGGGCATCGATCCCTTCCTGCACGTCTTCGCGCGCGACAACACCAACGACGGAGGGGGCTGGGACACGCGCATGCACTACCTCCCCGCTGGGGCGAACATGGGCTATCCGTCACTGTTCCAGCATTTCGCGTCCGAGCACATGCCGTCGATCTTCGACTATGGGGCGGGTGCCGGCACCGGAGGGCTATGGGTGCAGGACGCAGGACTGCCGGCCGACGCGAATGACATGTTCTACTCGGGCGACTGGACGATCAATCGCATCTACCGCCATCCCATGGTGCGCAAGGGAGCCTCGTTCACGCCCACGCAGCAGGAATTCCTCACCGTTCCCCACCCAACCGACATGGCGATGGACGGGCGGTCGAACATGTACGTGGCGAGCCTCTCCGGCGGCGTGTTCCGGTACATCGGCGACTCGGTGGGCTACATCCTGCGCATCAGCTATACAGGCAAGCCGGCTGCCGTGGCGCCCCGCATCACCGGCGCGTCCGACGGCGAACTCCGCTCGGTGCTCACGTCTCCCAATGCGGAGCATCGCCTCCAGGCACAGCGCGAGCTGCTGCGCCGCGGCCCGTCGGCAGTCACCACGCGCGGACTCGAGCAGCTGATCGCCGATGGGCGTCTGCGCGCCGATGTGCGCGTCGCGGCAATGTTCACGCTGGCGCAGCTCGATGGCGTGGCAGCACGAGCCACGTTGCAGCGCGCGGCGCAGGTGCCGGCACTGCGTGCGTCGGCGTTGCGTGCGCTCACCGACCGTCTCGACCACACGGCCGGCATGTCGCCCGCCCTGTTCACCACGGCGCTGGCCGACGCGAACCCCGATGTGACGGTGCAGGCGATCACGAGCCTCGTGCGACTCGGCGCAACCGGCTCCGCCGACGCCATTGCTCCCCTGATGGGCAACGCCGATCCCGTGATTGCACACCTTGCGTACAATGCGCTCGTCTCGCTCGATGCGCGCGACGCCGCACTCAAGGCTCTCGACACGGGCTCGCCCGCCGCGCGCAAGGGCGCGGTGTACGCACTCGAGCGCATGCACACGCCGCAGGTGGTATCAGCCCTGATGGCCCGTGCGGACAAGGCGAAGACAGCCGAAGCGCGGCGCCCGCTGCTCGCGGCCCTGGCTCGGCTCTACAATGTCGAGGCGATCTGGCTCGGCGATTGGTGGACGACGCATCCCAGCACCGTTGGCCCGTACTACGCGCCGCAGGGCTGGGCACAGAGTCTCCGCATTCGGCCCGTGCTCGCGAACGCACTGGTGAGTGCAACCGGTTCGGCATTCACGGCGCTCGCTGAGGACCTGTCGGTGAACGGCGTGCTTCCCGCCGGCTCGGCGCCGCTGCTGGCCACGCTCACGAACGAGAACAATCCACGGCGCGCCGCCGTGATCAACGAGCTGACAGGGCGCCAGCAGGTTGACGACGAGCTGGCGGCCACGCTGGCGCAACTCGATGCGGAGAACACCGCACTCCATGCCGGTGTGGCGGAGTTGATGAGCGCGCAGCAAACCGTGCCTGCCAATGCACTCCCGGTGCTGCG
>JAYVNZ010000343.1:0-3674 GCA_043758185.1 Gemmatimonadaceae bacterium
ATGCCCCCTCGACGCCGTACCGCGTCCGCGAGGCCCTTGAAGCCGCCCACGCGCTGGGCGACGATCATTCCCACCGCGAAACCGGCCAGTGCACCCAGGACAACCGGTGCGACGGTGCCAGCAATGGAGGACTCGTCCTCATCTCGAAAGCGCAGGTATGACATGGCGGTACGGCCTGTGGCGAAGGGTCAACCGCAAGGATAGCTTGCAGGATCAATGTGTGCGAACGCGGTGCAAGAAGAAGGCCCGACTCCACCCCTCATTTGCCCGCCTGTGCGCCTCTCGAGAATTTTCCGCCCCGACGAAGCCAAGCTCCTTGAAGAGCAAATCCCGCTCCGCCGCAAGGTGGCCTGGGGGCTGGTGTGGGTGGCCATCGCCATCGGCGTGGCGCTCTACTTTACGTACGCACGATTCCTCACGCCGCTGCTCGCCTCCTGACCCCACGTCGTACATGATCGACCGTTCCGCCCCTGGCCCCGTCGCGCCCGCAGGCGCCGATGTCACCCTGACGCTGCCCGATGGCGCCACCCGCGTGGTCCCGTCGGGCACGCTCCCAGCCGAGGTCGTTCGCTCCATCGGCGAACGGCTCCTCATGGCGGCCGTGGCTGTGTCCGTGAATGGGGAAATCCAGGACCTCATGACCCCCCTGCGATCGAGCGGCGCATTCCGGGTGCTCACGGAAAAGGATGCGGATGCGCTCGCGGTGCTGCGCCATTCCGCGGCGCACGTGCTTGCGACTGCCGTCCGACGCCTGCGGCCCGATGCGAAGATCGGATTCGGCCCTGCCATCGACGACGGGTTCTACTACGACTTCGAGGTGGCGTCGCCATTCACGCCTGACGACCTGGCCGCCTTCGAGGCCGAGATGCGAAAGGTCGCGCTGGAGAAGTACGCGTTCGTGAGGGCCGAGGTGGACATGCCCGAGGCGCGCGTGCGCTTTGCCGACGATCCGCTCAAGCTCGAGCGCCTGGATGATTTCACCGATCCCGCCGAGATCATCTCGACGTATACCGACGGGCCGTTCATCGACCTGTGTCGCGGCCCCCATGTGCCGGACACCGGGCGACTGAAGCACTTCAAGCTGCTCACCTCCGCGGGCGCCTACTGGCGCGGCGACGAGAAGCGCCAGATGCTCCAGCGCATCTATGGCACGGCCTTCTTCAAGAAGGACGAACTCGACGCGCACCTCTTCCAGCTGGAGGAGGCGAAGAAGCGGGATCATCGGCGGTTGGGCAAGGAACTCGACCTGTTCATGCTGCACCCGTTCTCGCCGGGCGCCACGTTCTGGACCGAGCGCGGGACGACCCTCTACAACACGCTCGTGGATTTTGTCCGCGAGCGGCAGCAGCGCGACTTTGCGGAGATCAAGACGCCGCTGCTCTACAACAAGGGGCTGTGGGAGATCTCGGGCCACTGGGGCAAGTACAAGGAGAACATGTTCCTCGTGCTCGACGTCGATTCGGGCGAGCACGACATGTCGCTCAAGCCGATGAACTGCCCATCGCATTACCTCATGTACCAGGGGCGCAAGCACTCCTATCGCGAACTGCCCAAGCGGTTCGTCACCTTCGATGTGCTGCACCGCAACGAGGTAACCGGGGCGCTCTCGGGCCTCACACGCGTGCGCCAGTTTGCGCAGGACGATTGCCACGTGTTCCTGCGCGAGGACCAGATCGCAGCGGAGGTGAAGTTCCTCATGGACTTCATCCTGGGCTACTACGCAGCATTCGGCCTGACGGCATCGCTCAAGTTCGCGACGCGTCCCGACACGCGCATTGGTGACGATGCCATGTGGGACCGTGCCGAGGGTGCGTTGCGGACTGCGCTCGAGGCCACGGGCAAGCCGTACGCGCTCAAGGAAGGCGACGGTGCCTTTTACGGACCCAAGATCGATTTCGACGTCACGGATTCCATCGGGCGCGCGTGGCAGCTGGGCACCATCCAGCTGGATTACGCGGCGCCGGAGCGGTTCGACCTCACCTACGTGGGAGACGACAACGCGAACCATCGTCCCGTGGTGATTCATCGCGCGGTGAGCGGATCCTTCGAGCGGTTCATCGCGATCCTCATTGAACACTTCGCCGGCGCATTTCCCACGTGGCTCGCACCAGAGCAGGTGCGCGTGCTCCCCATCACGGATGCGCAGGCGCCCGTGGCGGAAGCGATCGTGGAGCGCATGGTGCAGGCGGGCATCCGGGCGGAGCTCGACGCACGGTCGGAAACTCTGAAGTATCGCGTTGCCGAAGGAGCGCGCATGAAGGTGCCGTATATGTGCGTGATCGGGCGGCGCGAAGCAGAGGCCGATCAGGTTGCCGTGAACACGCGGGGAGCGGGCGAGGGACAGAAGCCCGCTCCTATTGGCGTGGATGCGTTCATTGCCCGCGTGCAGCACGAGAGCGTAACGCGCGCGCTCACGCTCGAGGCGGGGATGATGGGCGCCTGACACCGGGGTGGGCTGCTTACAGCGCTGTCGCGAGGGGTGCGGGACAAGTGACGCATATTGGCAATAAAGGCCGGACAGCAGGTTTCAGCGGTCAGCAGCTCAGGTGTCGGCATCACTGCACAGCAAACCAAGGGGGTGTGGCGTCCGCATGCTGCTACGCCACATCCCCTGACATACCTGTGTGCTGAAGCCGAGACCTGAGCACCTGACTGCTGATTCCCGGTTGAACTCTCCCCCGCGAGCCGGAAGCCCTATGCGCGCGAGATGCAGGCACGGGGGCGTTGGTGGCGGTGGCGCTGCTTACCGCCGGAGCCCGCCGGAGGATCTCCATGACGCGTCGTAACCAGTACGACGCGGTGGTGGTGGGCTCCGGCCCCAATGGCATGGCCGCTGCCATTGTCCTTGCGCAGGCCGGCCGGTCGGTGCTCGTGATGGAAGCCGAGTCCACCATCGGGGGCGGCACGCGCACGGCCCAGCTGACGCTGCCGGGTTTCGCGCACGACGTGTGCTCCGCCGTGCATCCGCTCGCGCGCGCAACGCCCTTCCTTCGCTCGCTCCCGCTCGAGCAGCATGGACTGCGGTGGATCGAGCCGAGGGTGCAACTGGCGCATCCGTTCGACGACCGACCCGCCGCCCTGCTGTACCGGAGTATCGAGCATACCTCAGCCTCGCTCGGCGAGGATGCCCACGCATACGACGCGCTGATGCGACCCATCGTGGAGGATTGGGACGCACTGGTGGACGACGCGCTCGGCCCCATTCATTTTCCGCGACACCCGTTGGTCATGGGCCGGTTTGGGCTCGTTGCGCTGCGGTCTGCGGAGTCGCTCGTGACGCGCCGCTTCGCGGACGTGCCGGCCCGCGCGCTGCTGGCCGGCTGCTCGGCGCATGCCACCGTGCCGCTCACGCGTGTGGCGACGGCGTCGTTCGGGCTCGTGCTTGCGGCGGCGGCGCACAAGGTGGGCTGGTGCATACCGGCCGGCGGGTCGCAGGCGCTCGCAAGCGCGCTCGCGGCGTACCTGCAATCGCTCGGCGGCGAGATCGTGACTGGCACTCGGGTGCACACATTGCGCGACATTCCGGACGCGGGAAGCATCCTGATGGATGTAACGCCGCGACAAGCGCTCGCGATAGCGGGGGACCGGCTGTCTGCGCGCTATCGTCGCGCGCTGTCGCGTTTCCGCTATGGACCCGGCGTGTGCAAGATCGACTGGGCACTGCGTGCACCGGT
>JAYVNZ010000344.1:0-4457 GCA_043758185.1 Gemmatimonadaceae bacterium
GGGCAGAAATGGCTGTTGTCACCATGGGGCACGGGATTCACCTACGTGCGTGCGTCCGCGCTGGAATCCATCACGCCGCAACCGGTGAGCTGGATGGGCGTGCGCGATTCAGATGATTTTTCGCGGCTCGCCAACTACGATCTCACCTGGCGCGATGACGCACGGCGGTTCGAGCAGGTGACCCTGCCATACCAGGACTTTGCGGGAATGGCCGCGAGCCTGGGATTGCTGCACGAGCTCGGCGCGCCCGCGGTGGCTGCGCACATCCATGCGCGCGCGCATCGGCTGCTGGATGGTGCGCTGGCGCGGGACATCCCCCTCGTTACACCGCATGGCAAGCACGCGGGTATTGCGGCACTCCGCCCTGCTGACGCCGCGGCAACGAGCGCGCGGCTCACGGCTGCCGGCGTCATTCACTCGGTGCGCGAGGGCACCATTCGACTGGCACCGCACTGCTACACCACGGAGAGTGACATCGCCCGCACGCTGGCTGCGTTAGGCACCCTGTCGTCCTGAGCGTAGCGAAGGACCTGTTCTTCCCCCCGCCTCGTCTACGACACGCGGAGCAGCGCGAAGTCGCGCTTGCCCTTGCCCACCACGATGTACTCGCCTAGCAGCAACGCATCGCCGACCGGAACCTGGCGCTCGGCTGATGGCATCTTGCGCTTGTTGATGGAGACACCGCCCTGCTCCAGCAGGCGCTTCGCCACGCCATTGGATGCGGCAAGTCCCGACGCGGTGAGCAGCTTCAGCACATCATATGTCGCCGAGCCACCGTCACCCTCGATTGCCGCCGCCGACACCTCCGTGAACGGTGCTTCGGCGCGCAGGATGGCGAATGCATCGGCACTGAGCTCGCGCGGGTCGAGCGCGCCGAAAAAAAACGACGCGACCTGCTCGGCGGCGGCGACGGCTGCGTCGCCATGCACGCGGCATGTGACGTCGCGCGCGAGTGCCCGCTGCGCATCGCGGCGCTCCGGTGCGGCCACCGCAGCCGCCTCCAGCCTCTCGATCTCCTCGCGGCCGAGAAGGGTGAAGAAGCGCAATGACCGGCCCACATCGCGATCCTCCGTGGACAGCCAGAACTGGTAGAACGCATAAGGCGACGTACGATCCGCGTCCAGCCACACTGCACCCGCCTCGGTCTTGCCGAACTTGGTGCCCGACGATGTCATCAGCAGGGGCACCGTGAGGGCATGGGCCTCGCCGCCGCCGGTGCGGCGAATCAGTTCGATGCCCGCCACGATGTTGCCCCACTGCTCGCTCCCGCCCAGTTGCAGGGTGACGCCATCGCGGCGGTACAGCTCCATGAAGTCGTACGCCTGCAGCAGCATGTAGCCGAATTCCGTGAAGGAGATTCCCGCATCCATGCGGGATTTCACGGACTCCTTCTGCAGCATGTAGTTCACCGTGAAGTGCTTGCCGGTATCGCGCAGGAACTCGATGAGGCCGAGCGAATTGAGCCAGTCGGCGTTGTCGCGCATGCGCGCGGCGGCCGGCCCATCGAACGACAGGAACTTCTCGAGCTGTGCGCGAATCGCGAGGGTATTCCCGGCGACGATGTCCGGCGTGAGCAATTGACGCTCGCTCACCTTGCCGCTGGGATCCCCGATCATCCCGGTGCCGCCGCCCACCAGCGCCACGGGACGGTGCCCGTGGCGCTGCAGGTGGACGAGGATCATGATCACCACGAGTGAGCCGACGTGCAGGCTGCTGCCGGTGGGATCGAAGCCGATGTACGCGGACACCGGGCCACTCGCGAGGGCATCGGCCACGCCACCGGTCATCTGATACACCAACCCCCTCCACTCGAGCTCGTCGAGCACGCCAGTCGTCTGCATGGCACAAAAATAGACATGGGAGAGGGCGATTGTCAGGCGACGTGGCTTGGTGCGCGCGCCCGCCACGAGTTACCCTTCCCCGAGTCCGGACCCGTGTGGCGTCCGACGCTCGGTCCTCCGCTCTCTTTCGACGGTCGATGGATCTCCCGTTCTCGAAGAATTTTCGCCGCCGGCATCCCAGGTTCTCGCGGGGCCTTGGCGTGGTCACGGTGTTCGGTATCGCGTTCGTCGTGGGATTCGGGTACTCGAGCTGGGCGCTCGTCTGCCGAGCCGGCGCCTGTCCCTCGGTGGACGTGCTCGACGAGTACCAGCCGCGACAGACATCGAAGCTCTTCGCCGCAGATGGCCGCTTCATCGCCGAGCTTGGCCTCGAGCGGCGTACCCTGTTGAAGATTGAACAGATTCCGCCCCTCGTGCGAAACGCATTCGTCCTCACCGAGGACAAGCGCTTCTACAGCCACAAGGGCGTGGACTTCATGCGCATTCCGGGCGCCATCCTGAAGGACCTCAAGCGGCGCAGTTTTGCCGAGGGGTTCTCCACCATCACCATGCAGCTGGCGCGCAACATCTTTCCCGAGCGCCTGTCGCGCGAGAAGTCGCTGGTGCGGAAGCTGAAGGAAGCCAAGGTGGCGCGCGCCATCGAGGCCAGGTACTCCAAGGACAAGATCCTCGAGCTCTACCTCAACCAGATCGCGCTCGGCAACGGCTCATTCGGCGTGGAGACGGCGTCACAGCGCTACTTCGGCAAGTCGGCCAAGGATCTCAACCTGGCCGAGGCGGCGATGCTCGCTGGCCTGCCCAAGGCGCCCGAGCGTTACAATCCGCGCCGCTTTCCCGAACGGGCGATTCAACGGCGCAATACGGTCGTCGAGCTCATGCGGTCCGAGCGAGGCATCAGCGACGCCGACGCCAGCCTGGCCAAGGCGTATCCGCTTCAGCTCGCGCGTAAGTCCGAGGCAGGTGACGTGGCACCGTACTTCGTGGAGCTCGTGCGCCAGCAGCTCGAGAACCAGTTCGGGCAAAAGCTCTACGAACAGGGGCTCAAGGTGTTCACCACGCTGGATGTCGACCTGCAGTCCGCAGCCGAGCGCGCGCTCGAGAACCAGTTGAAGCGCATCGAGTCGGGCACGTATGGCGCGTACCGGCACACGTCGTTCGAGTCGTATCTCTCCACCGCTGCCGAACGCGCTGGCGAAGCTGCTGCGGCGAACGCGCCCTACCTGCAGGGTGCGTTCGTGGCGATGGATCCCCGCACGGGGGCAATTCGCGCGCTCGTGGGCGGTCGCGATTTCGACGACTCCAAGTTCAACCGCGCCACGCAGGCACTGCGACAGCCCGGATCGACCTTCAAGCCCATCGTCTACGCGGATGCCATCCAGAACGGGCGGCCGCCGTCGTACATCGTTGACGATGCACCCCTGACCATTCCCCAGGGCAATGGGTCGAACTGGACACCACAGAACTACGACGGAAAGTTCGTGGGGCCCACTCCCATGCGTCGCGGCCTCTACCAGTCGCGCAATATCATCGCGATCAAGGTCGGTATGGAGCTCGGGACGCAGAGCGTCATCGACATGGCGCGCAAGTTCGGCATCACCACACCCATTCCCCCCTATCCGTCCATCAACATCGGCGCGGCAGACGTCTATCCCATCGAGATGATCTCCGCCTACTCGGCCTTCGCGACCCTCGGCACGCGCGCCAGTCCCATTCCCATCGTGCGAGTCGAGAATTCCAAGGGCGACGTCCTGTGGGAGCCAGCGGCGAACCGCGCGCCCGTCATGTCGCCGGAAGAAGCGTGGCTCATGGTGAGCATGATGAAGGACGTGGTGCGGAAGGGCACGGCTGCCGGTTCGGTTGGCAGCCAGTTCAGTTTTCCGGCTGGCGGCAAGACAGGCACCACCAACGACGGGTCCGACGTCTGGTTCATCGGGTACACGTCGGATCTCGTTGCCGGCGTGTGGATGGGGCTCGACAAGCCATCCAAGATCAAGGGTGATGCGCAAGGTGGCCAACTCGCGGCGCCCGCCTGGACCGCGTTCATGCGCGAGGTCTATCGCCGCAAACCCGCGCCACAGGACTGGCCGCGTCCCGATGGTATCGTGGTGCGCGATATCGACCCGGCAACCGGAATGCTCGCTGGTCCTGGCTGCGCTGGCAGTACCCAGGAATTCTTCATTGCGGGCACGGATCCCACGCAGACCTGTATACCAACCGGGTATGGCGCGCCGCTCGATTCCACGGGCGCGCGCATCGACACGTCGTTCGGGTTCCCGCCAGTAGGCTCGCCGCCGCCGCGTCGCGCGCCCTCTGCGGCGCCGTACCCGGATACCATGCGGCCACGCCTCCCCGATTCCACGGTCTTCTCGCGGCCCGCGCGCGCGCCCCGGCCCGTGATCCGCGACACGCTGCGTCCGGTACCCGATACCTCGCGTCCGTCGCGCGACACCACCAATCCCTTCAAGATTCCGCCGCGCACATGACCTGGACTCCCACCGACTGCCACGCTCACTCCACGCACTCCGACGGAGCGATGAGCGTGGCCGAGGTGGTCGCACGCGGCGCGGCGCTGGGTGTCCGCGTGAGCATCACGGATCATATCTCGCGCGATGCACC
>JAYVNZ010000345.1:0-1802 GCA_043758185.1 Gemmatimonadaceae bacterium
GACGATCCACCATCGCGGCGTGGTGAACTCGAGGATCACGAACCGCGCGCCTGGCCGCAGCACCCGGTACAGCTCCACAAGCGCCACATCGAGCGACGCGACATTCCGGATGCCGAACGCCACCACCGCACCATCCATCGACGCATCGCCCAGCGGAAGCTGCTGCGCATCGGCGCCAACCGGCGCGAGTTGCTCACGCGACGCCTTGCCCCGGCCTGCCTCGAGCATGGGAACCGCGAAGTCCGCCCCCACGATGAAGCCGCGAAATGCCGGCTGCCGGGTCAACTCTGCGCCCACGTCCAGTGTTCCCGCGCAGAGGTCCAGATAGCGCCCGTCGGGCACGCGTTGCCAGTCCAGCGCACGCAGCGCGCGGCGCCGCCACAACACGTCGATGTTCAGGCTGAGGAGGTGATTCAGCAGGTCGTAACGCGGCGCGATCTGCTCGAACACCGTGCGCACGTAGGCACGCTTCTCCAGGCCCCCCTCGGCCGCGAGGTCCGCACGCGTGGATTCCACCTCGGTATGCTGCATCGTCGTAAACTCGCCGGGCGCGATAGCCCCGGCAAGCATGCGTCTGGATTGCGGCGTGAGCCGCGGATAGTTTTCCCAGTCGCGACTATCGCTCGCACCGAGCTGCGCGGTCCCTGCCTCCCCAGATGCTCCGCGTCCTCGATCTCGCGAACCTTCCCGATGCCGACGTCGTCGCCCTCGCCTTCGAGGGGCGCGAGGCCGCGCATCGCGAGCTGATCCAGCGGTACGAGCGCCCTGTATTCTCGCTCGTGTTCCGCATGGTGGGGAATCGCGAGCTCGCCGAGGACCTCACGCAGGACACCTTCGTGAAGGTCCTGTCGCACCTCGACCGCTACCGTACCGACTTCAAGTTCTCCTCGTGGCTGTTCAAGATCGCCAACAACGTGGCAATCGATCACCTGAGGAAGCGCCAGCTCGACACCATCAGCCTGGACGGCGCCGCGTCCGCCAGCGACGCCGATGCCATTGCCGCTACGAGCTTCGACGTGGGCGACAACGCTGAAAACGCACTCGATGAACTCGAGGCGCGGGAGCTTGGATCGGCCATCGAGCGCGCAATCGCGAGCCTGCGCCCCGAGTACCGATCCTGCATCCTGCTCCGTCATGTCGAAGGTCGCTCCTACGAGGAAATTGCCAGCACGCTGGACCTTCCCCTGGGCACCGTGAAGACCTACATCCACCGCGCCAGGCACGAGCTTCGCCAGGCGCTGGAGCACACCCGCGAATGAATTGCTCGCGCCAGCACGACATCCGTGAATTTGAAACCCGTCAGTCCAACCGTGCGTACTGGATGCAGATGCCATGAACCACAGACACCTCCTCCCCAACGAGATCGACCTGCTGGTCGACGGCGAAGCCGGTTTCGGCGTCGCCCCGCTTCGCGACCACCTCGATGAGTGCGCGGAGTGCCGATTGCGATACGAGGAACAACTGTTCGTGGTGGAAGCGCTCGAGGCGGTACCTCATTTTGCGGCGGACACGCGCCTTGCCGATCGCGTGATGGCACAGGTCCCGATCTTCGTGCCCGCCCATGTGGCGGCCCGGGACTCCGTGGCGCGCTGGATTCCCCGGGCAGGCGCCGCCCGCGCGGCCGGCCTGGCCCTGCTGGCCTCCACCGCTGCGCTGCTCACGGTCGGCATGGTGTGGCTGGCCACGCAGGGCGATGCCGCGGTCTTCATCACGGGCCTGCTGGGCGATCGGATGCGGAGCGCCATCCTCGGCGCGGCACGCGACCTGGCCGTCGCACTCCTCGGCGAGCAGGCGCTCGCGGC
>JAYVNZ010000346.1:0-1644 GCA_043758185.1 Gemmatimonadaceae bacterium
CGCTGTCGCCGTCAATGACGATGCCGCCCTCCTTCGGCCCGGGCCGCATCGCGACCACGCCATAGTTCTCCTCCGCGTCGAGTGCATTGAACCACAGGCGCTTGCGCTCCGCGGGCCGCTCGAAATCCACGACGATCCAGTTTTTCTTGAACCATTCGTCGATGAGGGCAAACAGGCCGGCGCCAGCGGCACCCGCCGCGTGGATGTCACGGGTAAGGCGCGCGTCTGCAGTCGCCTGCTCCTCCTCCGTGAGTCCGCCGTGGTTCCATCCCTGCGGCTGCATGTGCGCAATGCCGCGCGACGAGGGCACGCCGTACTCGCTGATGACCACGGGCATGTCGCCGTGATGCGATACGAGGTCCCGCAGGTACCCGAAATAATTGCTCGGACCCTCTGGGGACATCGCTGTTCCGTAGCCCGGATCCACCAGCAGGAAGTCCGGATAGTATGGATAGGCATGATACGAGGCGAACACCCCCGCCGGGAACGCGGCCGTAGCACGCATCCGGTTCGGGTCCAGCGCAGCGGCGTCGTTGTCGTATTCCCTGGGCGCTTCCACGAGGCGTTCCCCCCGCGCGCGCAGCAACGCCATCTCTTGAGCCCGTGTCGTCTCGGTGGGGTGCACCAACGGGTCAAGGGTGGGCCAGTTCGTATACGCCACCGGACGCTGCGCGTTGTATTCGCGCATCTCGAACGCAACCAGGTAGTCGCACTGCGCGGCCAACCACACCTCCAGCGCATTGCCACCGTCAATGCTGATGTACGTACTGTTCAGCCGAACCTGGCCGCGATGCGCGGCGTTGTACGCCACCACCGAGTACGGCTCCCACTCGCGGCCAATGATGTAGCCTAATGTCCACGGTGAAACGTCCGCGCGAAACACCCCGCTCGCGTGACCCGGCGCCGCGTGGATCGCGGCATTGCCGTGCAGCAGCGCCACCACGTTGCGCATCTCGCCGCGAAACTGCGCGAGCCACGCGGGGTCGTCGTATTTTTCCTGCTTCCGGCCTGGTGGGAGTTCCGTCCACACTCCGTGAATGAGCCAGATGGGATGGGCGGGGTGCGCGAGGTTCCAGGTGCGCAACGCCGCGTAGAAGTGCGGGGGATGAATCGTGTAGACGCGAATCGCGTTGGCTCCCATGTCGGCCACGAGGGCGATCCATCGCTCGTAGGTACTGTCGTTCGCCGGAAACTCGGACGGATGCCGGCCTGGAACGGCAGCACCGAGATTCACCGCCTTGATCCACATCGGTCGCCAGCCGGCCGCGGAATCCGGCACCTCGAACACGCGGCGCCCGGTCCGGGCGGCAATCGTCAGCGCAAGTGGCCGCACATGGGGCGGCAGCGCCTCCAGCTCGGCTGGCATTGTGGCGAGGTAGGACAGGGCCACCGAATCTCCGGGCACAATCTGGACAGCTCGCGCGAAGCGGCGCCGCGCGTCCGCAAGATTTCCAGACCGGAATGCCACCATGCCTGCGCCGGCGACGGCATCGTAGGACGCGGAGTCCTGCGCAATCGCCCGTTGCAGGTAGTGTGCTGCCTCGACCAGCAGCCCTCGCCGCATTGCCGCGTAGCCAGCGCCGGTGAGCGCGCCGGCATCATCCGGGCACGCCGCCAGCGCGCGCTTGAATTCTACTGTAGCCA
>JAYVNZ010000347.1:0-15093 GCA_043758185.1 Gemmatimonadaceae bacterium
GTGGCTGGACGTGCGGACACCCCAGCTGTTTCGCTCGGGGGCATTACGCGCTGTTGTCGATCCGCGACGGCTCGAGTTCGGTGTGCCGACTCGCGGCGACCTGCTGGTGCTGCAACTGCTCAAGGACAACCTCGGTCCCCGGCCGTTCTATATCGCTCGGACCTCTGGCAGCTACGTGCAGGCCCTGGGGTTGGAACCCTATGCACTCATGCAGGGTCTGGCGTACAAGATCCTGCCTACGGTCATTGCATCCACGCCGGATACCGTTGCGTTGCCAGGTGTGGGGCACATGGACGTGCAGCGCACGCGGGCACTGTGGGCTTCCTACGGCGCGCCGCGCGCATTCGTGGCGCGCGGTGACTGGGTCGACCGGCCGTCCATCGGCATTCCGGCGCTCTACATCAGCACTGCATTCCAGCTCGCCCAGGTCATGCTGGAGCGCGGCGACACGGTGAGTGCCGAGCAATTTCGCCGCGCGGCGTTGGGAATGGGCGAGGCAACGCATTCATTGGATCTCTTCCTGCCGCCAGCGGGACAGGATGCGCCGCCATCCACCGGTGACACGATGCGAACGCGCTCGATGACGGTCCCGCGATGACCGTGAAAACGGACTTCTAGCAGGAACTCCGGGCAGGGCGCATGTTTACGCCATGTCCGCGCACCGGCAACTGGCACGCACCAGCGCGAACGAGGTGCGATGCTGCGACTGTTGACACTCGGAGGCCTCAGCCTGTCCGCCGACGGTGCACCCGTGACGGGCGCTGCGTCGCAGCGGAGCAGGCTGGCCCTCCTTGCGGTGCTCGCCACTGCCGGGCCGGCGGGCGTGGCGCGCGACAAGCTGCTGGCCCTGCTCTGGCCGGAGAGTGATGGCGAGCGCGCACGACACGCGCTGAAGCAGGGTGTCTACGCACTGCGGCGTGACCTGGGCACGGAGAACGCGATCGTCGGTACGGCAACGTTGTCGCTCGATGCGTCCATTGTCGCGAGCGACGTGCGGGAGTTCGACGACGCCATCCTGCGCGGAGATGACGCCGCCGCCACGGCACTGTATGGCGGCCCCTTTCTCGACGGCGTGTTCGTGAAGGCGGCACCGGAATTCGACCAGTGGGCCGCGGGTGAGCGCGCTCGATTGGAGCGCGCTCATCTCGATGCCATCGGGCGGCTGGCGCGACTGGCCGACGCGTCTGGCGACACGCACGCTGCGGTTCAATGGTGGCGCCGAGCGGCTGCCGCTGAACCGCTCAGCGGCCGCGTGGCCCTCTCGCTCATGCGCGCGCTCGCTGATAGCGGAGACATCAGCGCCGGCATCCAGCATGCGCGCGTGCACGAAGCCATGGTGCGAGGAGAGCTGGACTCGCCCGCGGATGAAGCCGTGCTTGGCTTCGCGGAAGAACTGCGTCGTGGTGACTACACGCCCAGGGCGCAGGTGCGCCCCACGCCGGCATCGGTGAGCGTGGTGCTGCCGACCGAGGCGCCAGCCGATCCTGCCACAGCCGTGCCACTCGTAGCCTCTGTCACGCCAGTCGAGCTGAAGGCACAACCGGCGGATCGCGTACGGGGTGCCATGCATCGTGGCCGGCGGATGGCCCTTCGGGTCGCGAGCGTGCTCGCAATACTTGCAATCGCCGGATCGCTCGTGCCGGGTGTCCGTTCCTGGGCGGCCGGCGCGTTCCGGCCGCGAGGCGACGCACGCTCGGCCCGCCGCATCGTGGTTGCGCGTTTCGAGAATCTTACCGGGGACAAGTCGCTCGACCCGCTGGGCCAGATGACAGCCGACTACCTGGCCCAGGCCCTCCTGGACGCGAACTTCGAGGTCGTCGATTCGCGGACGTCCGCGGGCGTCTCGCGCATGCTTGCGCAGCTCGGGCCTGCACGCACTGCGGCCGAACTGGCCTCCGAGCTGGCATCGCAGACGCAAGCGGCGACGGTCGTGACTGGACGCTACTATCGCCATGGCGACTCGCTGCGCGTCGATGCGAAGATCGTCGATCCAGCGCGCGGTGTTCTCCTGAGGGAGATTGCCGCCAGCGGCTCGGTGACGAGTACGTCGGCGCTCGTGCATGCGCTCTCGGATCGCGTCACTGTTGCGATGACCGGTTCCAAGGACGCCACAGCGGGCGCGGGCACCGCCTCGCTGGTGGATCCTCCCTCGCTGGAGGCCTACGAGCATATTTCACGCGCGTGGGAGATGTTCTTCTCACGGCCCTCAGACACGGCGGCGGTATTCCTCGAGTTGGCGCGCGCGTCGGCGGTGGACACCGGCTATACGGGCCCAATGGAAATGCGGGCGTACGTGCTGGATGTGAAGGAGCAATGGCCGGCGCTTGCCGCGGTGGTGCAACAGCTCGAGAGTCGCCGCGCGCGGATGGGCCGTTTCCAGCGCGGTGCACTGGCGCTGTTCGAGGCGGACCTGCGAGGGGACCTGCTGGGACGACTCAGTGCATCGCGCGACTTGATGCGCATGTCGCCCGGATCCGCCGACGTGGCATTGCTGGTGGCAGTGTCCGCATCGTACCTCAACCGGGCGCAGGAAGCGCATGACGCGCTGGTGGCGGCCAGCCCGGACACGGGCATCAACCAGGTGTCGCCGATGTACTGGGCCTGGCGCGCCGCGAGCGAGCACGCGCTTGGGCGCTACGACGACGAACTCCGGTCAGCGAACCAGGAGGCGCGACGATTTCCCGGCACCGCAACCGCCGCGATGTCCCATGCGCGTGTCTACGCCGCCATGGGCAAGGTGGCTGCGATCGATGCGTTGCTCACGAAGGCAGGTCTTGGCGCAGCCGATCCCACATGGGCCGCGCGCGACCTGGCGCTGCTCGCAGGGCGGGAACTTCGGGTTCACGGTCACGATCGCGAGGCAACGGCACTCTTCACCCGCGTGGCCGCACTTCCGGTGGGGCGGAATGCATCACGCGACGCGCTGCACCAGCACGCGCTCGCCCTGTACGAAGGGGGTGCCTACGGTGACGCGCGGGCCGCGTACGCATCCCTCGTGGCGAGCAGGGCCAGTGACATCGAGGCCGTTGGGCGGCTCGGAGCAACCGCCGCCCGCATGGGCGACACCGCCGCCGTGCGCGCGGCAGACCAACAGCTCGCGCAGTGGAACGAGCCCTACGCATTCGGCGCTCCGGCCCGATGGCGTGCACACCTGGCCGCGCTCTCCGGACGGGGAGCCGAGGCAGTCGCACTGCTTCACGCGGCGATGACGCAGGGAGCGCGTCCGATGGACCTGGGCGCCGTGACATTCCATGAAGAAGGCGACTTCCGGTCACTGTGGAAGGATGCGGCTTTCCACGAACTGGTTCGGCCGAGGGACGGACGGGCCACCATTCCGTGAGCGGGATGAGCACAGGTTACCCCGGGATGACCGCTCGCTGACCGCGCCTTCGCAAATTGGGTTCACAGTCAACCCATACCCCCGCCATCATGCGCACACGCATCCTCGCCGGTCTGCTTGCCCTCGCTGCAGTACAGGTCCACGCCCAGGTACCGGCCGCGCCGCCCACCGGCCACAGCGTCACGGGACTTCCCGCGCTCAACTTCGATGCGGACGAAGGGTTTGGCTATGGCGCCATCCTCCAGTACTACGACTACGGTGACGGGAGCGTCGCCCCCTACCGCTTCTCCCTGCAACCCACGCTGTTCCTCACCACGCGGGGGCGACGCGATGCCACGCTGTTCCTGGATGCGCCGCACCTGCTGTCCAACGGCTGGCGGCTCGGCGCACAGCTCGCGCGGGAGCAGCAACTCACGGCGCCGTACTACGGCGTCGGCAACGCCACCGTGGCACCCGCGACCGCCTCGACTGGTGCCAATCCCTACTATTTCCGCTTCGGGCGAACGGTGCTTCGCGCAAACGCGGACCTTCAGCACCAGCTCGGCGTGAGCGCGCTGCGCGGGTTCGTCGGTGCGGGCGCACGGCAGGCGGACGTGCACACCGTTCCGTATGACTCGGGCACTACCCTGCTCGCGAAGGAAACCGGGCAGCGATCCCTGCCTACCGTCAATACGCGGTACGCACGGGTCGGCCTTGTGTGGGACACGCGCGACCAGGAAATAGGACCGCACAGCGGCAACTGGTCCGAGTTGCTGGTGCAGCGTGCAGGCCGCGTCCTGGGCGGCGACCAGGTTTTCACGAGAATCACCGGAAGCGTTCGGCAGTACGTTCCGCTGGCATCCCGCCTCACCTTTGCCGAGCGTGTGGTGATGCAGACGGTGCATGGCACCCCCGCCATCTCGGAGATGTTCGCGGTGCAGAGCTCGTTCCGGGACGACGAGATTCTCGGTGGTGCCTCGTCGCTACGCGGCATTCCAAAGAACCGGTACGTGGGGAAGGGAGTTGCCTTCTCCAATTCGGAGCTTCGCTGGACTGCGGCGTCGTTCGGCGTCCGTGGTACGCCGTCACAACTGGTGCTGAGCGGCTTTGGCGACGTGGGCCGCGTGTGGGCGGAGGGGCTCGATGTGTCGGATCTGGTCACGGACCTTCATGTGGGGTATGGCGGCGGTGCGCGACTGGCACTCGGTCCCACCTTCGTGATTGCGCTCGACGTCGGGCATTCGTCGCAGTCCACGGCGGCGATCTACCTGGGGCTGGGCTACCTGTTCTGATGGGCCACTCGACGGAGCGCAACTGACAACCCCATTCGCGCGAAACAACACGAGCGCGGTAGCAGAGGCGCGTTCATCGGAATAGCTTCGCTGCCCATGCGCACTTCATTCGTCATTGCCACGTGCCTTGCCGTGGTCGGAGCAGCGGGCTCGAGCGCCCAGAGCGTTCGCCCCAGGGTCATTGTGCTCGGAACAGGGGGCACGATCGGCTCCGCGGGCGACTACTGGGGTGGACGGATAACGCGCGTGCCCATCGACCAGCTCGTGAAGGTGCCGGGTATCGACTCTGTTGCGACGGTGGAGTCCGAGCAATTCCTCAATGTCGGGTCCGTTTCCATTGGCCCGGACAAGTGGCTCGAACTCGCAGCGCGCATCACCGAACTCTTTCGGACTCGGCCCGATCTTCGCGGCATCGTGGTGACGCACGGCACGGACACGATGGAAGAGACGGCGTATTTCCTCGACCTCACGGTGGGTGGCACACGACCAGTTGTGGTTACCGGCTCCATGCGCCCGTCCAACATGGCTGGCGCAGATGGGCCGGCGAACATCATGAACGCCGTACGTGCGGCGGTGGACACGAACAGTCGTGGCCGGGGCACGATGGTGATGATGGATGATCGCCTCTTTGCGGCCAGGGACGTGACAAAGACGAACAGCACGCGCGTCGAAACATTTCAGGCGCCCGAGCGCGGACCAGTGGCCATTGTGGATCCGGAGGGGCTGGCCTTTCGCAACCGGACAGCGGACAGGTCTGTACCGCAGTTCGACGTGAGCGCGGTGAAAGAGTTGCCTCGCGTGGACATCATCTATTCCTATCCTGGTGCGGACAGCGTCGCCATCGACGCCGTGGTGTCGGCGGGCGCGAAGGGATTGGTGGTGGCCGGGGTAGGACGCGGCGGCATGACGACCGCACAGGGCGAGGCAATTCGCCGAGCCGCGGCGAAGGGGGTTGTCGTTGTGGCGTCGACGCGGACGGGATCGGGACAGGTGCCGGTAGGCCGGACGGGCAACACGATCGGTTCGGGCGACCTCAATCCCCAGAAGGCGCGCATCCTGCTCATGCTTGCGCTGTCCCGAACGAGTGATCCCGTTCAAGTCCGAAGCATTTTCGCCAAGAATCAATGAATCACGCCACAGTACTGAAGCAAACCAAAGCATTGTCGGACCTGCCCCCTTACGTCTTTGCCGAACTGGACCGCCTCAAGGCGGAAGTGCGAGGGCGCGGTGTGGAACTCGTCGACCTCGGCATCGGCAGTCCGGACCTGCCCATGGATCCGTCGATTGTGGATGCGTTGTCGGCTGCCGCGCATGAATCCACCGCGGGACGCTATCCGGCATTTCGAGGCGATCCACGCTACTTCGCCGCCATCGAGCGTTTCATGGAGTCGCGGTTCGGCGTCGCCATCGATGGAGAGCGCGAGGCAATCGCGCTCAGCGGTGCGAAGGAGGGATTGGCGCAATTGGTGATGGCGTTGTGCGGTCCCGGTGATGTCGCGTTGATCCCGGAGATCTATTATCCCGTCTATGCACGTTCGGCGTGGCTGAGTGGTGCCGAAGTGGTGTGGGTGCCCATGCGGGCCGCTGATGATTTCCAGCTGGACCTCGACGCCATTTCCGCTGCGGATGCCAGCCGGGCCCGCCTGCTCATCACGAACTATCCGAACAATCCCACCGGTGCCCGCGTTGAGCTGGAGTTCCACGAACGGGCTGTTGAATTTGCGCGACGGCATGACGTGCTGCTCATCAGTGACCTGGCGTACAGCGAATTGACGTTCGGGGGTACGCCGGCGCCGAGCGCGCTGGAATGCAGCGATGCGCGCGACGTGACGATCGAATTTCACTCGTGTTCCAAGACGTTCAGCATGGCGGGCTTGCGCATCGGGTTCGCGGTGGGCAATGCCGAGGCGATCGACGCCCTCGCGGCGTATCGCACGAATGTGGGCTACGGCACGCCAACGGTGGTGCAGCAGGCGGCGGCATTCGCGCTGGATCATCGCGCCACGCTGGTGCCGCCCAAGGTCGAGGCGTACCGCGCGCGTCGCGATGCCGTGGTTGCGGCACTTGGTGCGGCGGGCTGGGTAGTACCAGTGCCCTCTGCGTCGATGTACCTGTGGCTGCCGGTTCCTGCCGGCGTCGACGACTGGACGTGGGTGAAGGCGCTGATGAACGAGGATGGCATCGTCGTGACGCCGGGGGTGGCGTTCGGGGAAGGGGGCAAGGGATTCTTCCGGGTCTCCCTGGTACGCGATGCGGACACGTTGAGCGACGCCGCGGGACGGATCGCAGCTCGGCGAGCTTCATTGGCTGGTGCGTAACGTCGAGGAGTCTGGACATTCACGCTGTCGCTCCATTCACGGCACGCCGCGTGAATATCGAAGAAGGACCGGCGGCACTTGCCGCTAATCGTCACTGACGCCAGGTGAACACATGCAGGTTCTTCGCAAGGCCATGCCCACGTGCATTCTGCTGGCGGGATGGGTGCTGGTCGCGTGCGGCTCGTCCGATACGGGCGCCAAGCCGCCTACGACTCCCGTGGTACCGGACAAGCCGGTAACGCCCCCGCCGCCTGCAACTGTGACGCTTGCCCCTGGAGCGAGTGCTTCGGTGGCGTCTGGCGGAACGCTGTCGCTCGTTGGCGGCGCGACTGGTGGGGAATACGTCCTGGTGGTGGCGGACACGGCGACCAATGGCTCCTCGACGGCCATCAACTATCAGGTGACGGCGTCGGGGATCACGGGAGCAGGCGGAGTGAGCGCGCCGTCCACGAACCTCGTGCCGCTTGCGCCAGATGCCGGGTCGGTGAGTACGCCGCACCTCGATTATGCGTTCAGTGCAAACCTCAATGCGCACGCGTCCTCCGTGCTGACGCCGCTCTTTCCCGCCGCGCGCCGAGTTCGGACCAACGTTTCGGCTGGGGTGGGAGCCACGTTCTCGGTGTCCGCCGCGCCGCCGGCGGTGGGGGACCTCATGACGCTGAATGTCAGCTCGCGCGCGTGCGACAGCCTCATGCCGCGTGGTGCGCGCGTGGTGGCGATCGGCACGCAATCCATAGTCGTGGCGGATACGCTCAATCCCGTGGGCGGATTCTCGGCGGCCGATTATCAGCGGTTCGCCACCCGGTTCGACACCCTTGTCTATCCAGTGGACGTCACGAATTTCGGGGCGCCGGCAGTGTTCGGAAGTTCGGGCAAGATCGTGCTGTTCTTCACGACGGCAGTGAACTCGCTCACGCCCAAGAGCTCGACGTCGTTCGTGGGCGGTTTCTTCTTCAGCCGGGATCTGTTTCCGTTGTTCTCGACCCCGGAGCTGAGTTCGTGCCCTGGCAGCAACGAGAGCAACCTGTTTTATCTGTTGACGCCTGATCCCGCCGGTACCGTCAACGGCAACATTCGGAGGACGGGGTTCGTGGACAGCGTCACGACGTCGGTGCTGGCGCACGAATTCCAGCACCTCATCAATGCGTCCCGGCGACTCTATGTGAACAAGGGCGCAACCGGGTTCGAGACAGTGTGGCTGAACGAGGGGCTGAGTCACGTGGCGGAGGAGCTGCTGTTCTATCACGAAGGAGCGAGCGGTCCGCTCCAGAACCTCGACGTGACGGCCATTCGCGCCAGCGTGCGGCTCAAGGATGCGTTCAACGCTGACCAGGGTGGCAATGCTGGCCGGTATCGCTCATACCTGCTGGCTCCTTCCACCAGCTCGCCCATCCGCAACGACGACAGCCTCAGTACGCGAGGCGCCACGTGGGATTTCCTTCGGTATGCTGCTGACCGCAAGACTCGCAGTGGCGGCACGGACGCCAGCGTGTGGCAGGCGCTCGCCAATTCCACCACGAGCGGGATCGCGAACCTGCGCCAGGTGTTCGGGGCGAACATCGGCGCGATGTTGAGCGACTGGTCTGTTGCGCAATACGCTGATGATGTGGTGCCAGGTGCGAGCGCCGACTTCAGCCAACCCAGCTGGAACTGGCACGCCATCTATCCCGCGCTGGGCGGTTCGCCAACCGCGCCGTCGACGTATCCGCTGGTGGTGAGCGGGCTGACGACAACGGGAGCGGGCGGGACCGTGATTCCCGGCGCGTCCGCCTTCTATCGTTTTTCCATTGCGGCGAACGCCACGGCGACGGTCGGGATTACGGCAGGTAGCAGCGGAGCGGCGAGTCCCGTCCAGGGCGTGGTGGTCCGGCTTCGCTGATCCTGCAGCCATCGGACCGTGTGGTCATTGCTCGCGCGAAGGATTGTCGTGGCAGGTAGCGCATGAGCAGGAGTGCAAGTGCGGGCGCCGGCGTTGCCGAGCGCGCCGCGGCGGCAGAGGCGTTCGTGCGTCGCTATCGCTGGCTCATCCTGCTCGGCCTGATCACCGCGGCCATCATGGAAGTGCTCGACACCACGATCGTGAACGTGGCGTTGCCGCAGATGGCGGGCAACCTGGGCGCCACGCAGGAGGAGATCGGCTGGGTGGCCACGGGCTACATCCTGTCGAATGTCGTGGTACTGCCCATGACGGCGTTCTTCACCGAACGATTCGGCCGGCGGAACTACCTCACGTTCTCGATCGTGCTGTTCGTGCTGGCGTCGTTCTTCTGCGGCACCTCCGGCTCCCTGAGCACCCTGGTGTTCTGGCGCATCGTACAGGGCGCGGGAGGAGCGGCGTTACTGTCCACCGCGCAGGCGACCCTGCGCCAGATTTTTCCGCGCGAGGAGCAGGGGCTCGTGCAGTCCGTCTTCATGCTCGGCGTGATCGTTGCGCCAACACTTGGGCCGACCCTCGGTGGATGGATCACGGACAACTATTCCTGGGGCTGGTGCTTCTTCATCAACATCCCCATTGGCGCACTGAGCGTGTTCCTGGTGAGCACGTTTCTGCAGGATCCGCCGGATGTCGCGCGGAAGCGGACGAGCATCGACTGGTGGGGGATCGGCCTGCTCACCATTGGCGTGGGCTCGCTTCAGTACGTGCTCGAGGAGGGGAATTCCAAGGACTGGTTCGCGGATGCCGCGATCCTGAGGCTGACGATCATCGCGGTGGTGAGCATCGCTGCGATGTTGTGGTGGGAGCTGTCCGCGCGCAATGAACATCCGGTGGTGCAGTTCCGCGTGCTCAAGAATCGCACGCTGGCGGCGTCCATTTTCCTGTTCATCGCGCTCGGGTTCGGGCTGTATGGCGGGGTGTTCCTGTTCCCGATGTTCGCGCAAGGCATCCTGCACTTCACGCCGACGGAGACGGGGCTCGCCATGCTGCCTGGCGGTCTTGCGACGATGGCAAGCGCATTGATCTGCGGACGCTTGCTGAATGGCCGCGAACCGCTGGTTGACGCGCGCATCCTGATCTTCCTGGGAGTGGCCCTGTTCTCCGTGTCCATGTGGAAAATGGGTCACCTCACCACGGGTTCCGGTGAGAGTGACGTTCGTGCGGCGCTCATCGTGCGCGGATTCGGACTGGGACTGCTGTTCGTACCAATCAACAACGCGGCGTATGGGAGCCTGGAGCCCCACGAGGCGCAGCAGGCGGCCGGGCTCATCAACCTGTCACGCCAGCTCGGCGGGTCATTCGGAATCGCGGTGCTGGTCAACTACGTCTCCAAGCACACCCAGTTTCACCGCGCTGACCTCGTGACCAACCTCGTATCCGGGAGTTCGCTGACAGATACCCGCGTGCAACAGTTGACGAGTGGGTTCGTGTCACGCGGGCTCGCGCTGGTGGATGCGAAGATTGCTGCCCTTACGGCGCTGAATGGGCAGGTGATGCAGCAGGCATCGATGTTGAGCTTCAACGATGCGTGGCTGTTCATCCTGATCGCGTTCCTTGGAGTGTCGCCTGCCATCCTGCTGCTGCGGAAACCGCGAAGCGCGAAGGCGGAACTTCCTGCAGACGCGCATTAGGTTGTAATCAAGCAAAGGAAATTGCCGCTGGACGTGCGCAAGTTGTCGTCCTGAGCGAAGCGAAGGACCTGATCGCCTGGTACGTGCGAGCAGGGGCTTCCCGACGCTCAGGATACCTACAAGCAGGTCCTTCGCTTCGCTCAGGACGACACAACACCGACGAACCCATGACCCGTTCCCTCCAATCGCTCGCGACCACGTTCTGCATCACCGTCCTCACCATGGCCGCAGCCTCGCCCGCGCGCGCCCAGGCCCCGCTGCAGTCTGCCGTATTTCCGCTCGACAGCGCGCGGTCGCGAAAGGTTGGTGCGACGAATACGCAGCGCTCCATCGTGGACACAGTTACGGCGACGCTCGCCAAGCTCGAGCTGCACGACACCACCGTGCCGGCAGGTGCATGGTCGCATGCTCCGCATCGCCATGCGCACGAGGAGGTAATTGTCGTACGAAGCGGCGTGCTGGAGGTGCTGCAGGGCACCGTGACACGCATCGCACAGCCAGGCAGCGTCGTGTTCATGGCCTCCAATGAATTGCATGGGCTGCACAACGTAGGGTCTGGTCCGGCGACCTACCTCGTGGTCCGCATGGACCCGCACGACCTCCCGCCCGATGCACCGTCGACAACAGCGCCTATGCAGGCCAAGCCCCGCTGAGCGTCGCCGCGCTGCGCGACAATTTCACGTCGCGCAGCCGCTGCAACTGCAGATCACTCAGGCAAAGGCGAGGTAGCGCTCCCTGGTCAGTTGCACGACGTCGTCAAGCGGCATGTCCCAGATCTGCTCATTGAAGATCTCCACCTCGATGGGCCCGCCATAGCCAGCGAGTTCCACCACGCCACGAATCGCGCGCAGCTCAATGATCCCGTCGCCCATCATGCCGCGGCCGAGCAACACGTCGCGCGACGGAACGAGCCAGTCGTTCACGTGGTAGCCTGCAATCCTGTCACCGAGCAGTGCGATCTCCGCGTCACGCTCCGGATCCCACCAGACGTGGTAGACATCCACCACGACTCCCACCGTAGTGGATGCGAACTGCTCGGCGATCAGCCTTGCCTCACGCAGCGTGGTGATGCACGACCGCTCGGCGGCGAACGCCGGGTGCAGTGGTTCGATGCCTAGCCGAATTCCAGCGGCCGCCGCGTGGGGTGCGACGGCTGCAATGCCGTCTGCCACCATGCGCCGCGCGCCGGCAATATCGCGGTCCGGCGCGGCGCCACACACCAGCACCAGCACCTCGGCGCCGAGAGTGGCCGCATCATCGATGGCGCGCCGGTTGTCATCTATGCGCTCGGCGCGGACTGCAGCCGTTGCGGCTGGAAACATCCCACCGCGACAGATGCTGGATACACCGAGCTCCGCATCGCGCAGGAGACGCGCCGTGTTCGCCACGCCGGTCTCGGCAAGTTTATGCCGCCAGATGGAGATGCGCGGTACCGCGTGCCGGGCGCAGCACGCGATGACGTCGGGCAGTGAGGCGCGTTCCGCCGTTGCCTGGTTGAAGCTCAGGCGTGCGACATCCGTGAATGGCGCGGCGGACGAACGCGCGTCAGCGGGCTCGCTCATGAAATGCCAGCCACGGCGAACACTGCGCGTGCACGCGCAGCGGCCAGGTCGGGATCGCGCAGCAGGCCCGCGGTGTCGGCCAGCCGAACCACTTCGCCGAGATGCACGGCCGAGCGCGCACTCTCGGCGCCACCGAGCATCCTGAAGTGCGACTGGTGGCCATTGAGGTAGGCCAGGAATACAATGCCCGTCTTGTATGCGGACGTTGGCGCCTGGAAAATGTGGCGCGAGAGGGGAACCGTTGGCGCGAGGATCTCGTGGTATCGCGCAATGTCACCTGCGTCCAGCGCCTGAAGTGCTGCGGACGCCGGCGGCGCGATGCCGTCGAAGATCCCGAGCAGGGCATCGCTGTAATGGGTGCCGTCGCCCAGGATGAGGGCGTCGTAGTTGAGGTCGTCGCCGGTGTACATGCGGACGCCGGCGGGGAGTCGCGCACGCATGTCGATCTCGCGCTGCGCGTCGAGCAGCGAGATCTTGATGCCGTCAACCTTCGCGCGGTGCTCCGTGATGATGTCGAGGCATACGTCGGTGGCGTCGTCGAGATTGCTGGTGCCCCAGTAGCCGGCGAGCGCGGGGTCGAACATGTCACCCAGCCAGTGGAGGATGACCGGCGCGCTGGCCTGGCGGAGAATGTTGCCGTACACGCGGCGGTAGTCGTCCGCCGTGTGCGCTACGCGTGCGAGGGCGCGGCTGGCCATGAGGATGACACGGCCTCCATGCGCCTCCACGTAACCAACCTGTTCGGCGTACGCGCGTTCCACGTCGCCGAGCGTGACGGATGCACCGGGAGACAAGTGATCGGTGCCCGCACCACAAGCGATGCCGCCGCCTTCTGCCTTGCTCTCGGCGAGTGCGCGGGCAATGAGCTCCTGCGCCATTGGCCAGGACAGGCCGCCACCGCGTTGCGCGGTGTCCATGGCCTCCGCGATCGCGAAGCCATGGCGCCAGAGGTGTCGGCGGTACGCGAGTGTGGATTCCCAGTCGATTGGCGCAGCGCCCGACGACTCGAACTCCCGGCGGGGGTCACACACCACGTGTGCGGCCGCGTATGCGATGCGCGTGCGAAAGCGGGCCGTGGGAAGTTGCCAGGTTGGCGGAGCGCGCAGCGTCAAGGACGACAGCGATCCGTCGGCACAGGGCAGTAGCAATGACGTGGGCATCGCGAATGCTACGCGCGCGGCAGGGCGGGCACATCGATCCACCGTCGCTCGGCCCACGACCTGAGTGCGAGCTCCGAGAGCTGTACCCCCTTGGCGCCTTCATGGAAGTCGTGGGGGAATGGCGCGTCCGCGGCAACATACCGGAGGAAGTGCTCCCACTGCACCTTGAAGGCGTTATCGAACTCCATGTTGTCCGGCACTTCTTCCCAGCCCGACTGGAAGTCGATCGGATTGGGAACATCCGGGTTCCATGTAGGCCGGGGCATGTTGACGCGATGCTGTGTCTTGCAGCCGCGCAGGCCGGCCACGGCACTGCCCAGCGTGCCGTCCACCTGAATCTGGACGAGCTCGTCGCGATACACGCGCACGGTCCACGACGAGTTGAACTGTGCAACGATTTCGTCGTCGCCACGCTGGAGCAGGAAGGTGCCGTATGCGGCGTCGTCCGCCGTTGCGACATAGCTGTTGCCGTGCTCGTCCACGCGTGCGGGAATATGCGTTGCGCCAAGACACTGCACCGACTTCACTTCGCCGAACGTGTGGTCCAGCACGTAGCGCCAGTGAGCGAACATGTCCGAAATGATTCCCCCGCCGTCCGCCGCGCGATAGTTCCACGACGGACGCTGCGATGGCTGGCCGCCCCAGTCTCCCTCGAACACCCAGTAGCCGAACTCGCCGCGCACGCTCAGGATACGGCCGAAGAATCCTGAATCGACGAGCCGGCGAAGCTTGAGGATGCCGGGAAGGAAAAGCTTGTCCTGTACGACGCCATGCTTCACGCCAGCGGCATCGGCGCGTCGCGCGAGGTCAAGCGCCTCGTCAGTGCTGATGGCGAGCGGCTTTTCGCAGTACACGTGCTTGCCCGCCGCGATCGCGCGTCGAACATTGTCCGCCCGCACGTTGGTCAGCGTGGCGTCGAAGTAGATGATGTCGTCGCGGTTGGCGAGGGCCGCGTCGAGATTGGTGCCTATGCGTTGAATGCCATGACGATCAGCGAGGGCGCGAAGCCTGCCCTCGTTGCGTCCCACCAGAATGGGATCCGGCATGAGGACGCTGCCGTCCGGCAGGACCACACCACCCAGCGCGCGGATTGCAACGATGGAACGAATGAGGTGCTGGTTCATCCCCATGCGTCCCGTGACGCCATTCATGATGATACCGATGGTCTTCACTGCCATGACCTTCCCCTGTTCGTGTCAATGGAAATTGCGATGCTCGCGACACAGGGCACGCAGTGGGCGGTACTCACGCTGCCTCGGTGGTCAAGTCGCGCGAGGTCACAATGCGACGGCGAGAGGGCAGCAACGCAATGGCCACGGCGCCAGCGATCGCAAAGCCGATGAGTGCAGTGAATCCGCTGATGTAGTTGCCCGACAGGTCGTGCAAGCGCCCAACCAGTACGGGCGCCATTGCTTCCGCAACGCCATCGGCCGCAAGCACGAGCCCCATCGCACGACCGAGCACGCGCACGCCAAAGAGCTCGGCCGCCATGAGGGGGATGACCATGTATTCGCCGCCAAGCCCGACGCCGAACACGATGGCATACAGCACGATGGCGCCCTGCGTCGAGGCCAGAAGTGGAATGGGCAGTGCCATGGCGACCAGCATGTAGATGAGCAGCATCACGCGCTTCTTCGGCCATCGATCCGCCAGCCATCCCATGAGCAGGCGTCCCACGAGGCTCGCCGCGAGTGTCAGCGAGGCAATGCCGGCGGCAGCTTGCTGCGAATACCCGTGGTCGATACTCAGGTACAGCTTGAGGTGCTGGTTGGCGCCGCCAACCGCGGCGATGGAGCACATGCTGCCGATCATCAGGAGGTAGAATGCGGGTTGGCGCACCACCTCGCTGATGGGTACCGCAGATGCGCCTTGTCG
>JAYVNZ010000348.1:0-2821 GCA_043758185.1 Gemmatimonadaceae bacterium
GGCCTCCTGCTCTGTGACGAGCTTGCCGCTCCGGACACCTTCGAGGTCCCACCTCGAACACGAGTCTGACGCACTTTACGCATATCGGCTAGATACAAGTACACAGAGGTCGCAGAGGACTGCCATAGTGCAAAAAGAGATCGGCGTAGGCCACCGCAGCATGAGCCGCGCACCGTAGCGTGCTTTCCCCTCCGTGTCCTCCGTGTACTCTGTGGTAAAAGCTTTTCGTGTTGTGGTGTTCGATGCATGAGCCGGTAATCGCCGCTGACGCCAGTCAGGAGTCACCAGCCGCCAGATCCCGGCCCGCCTTTCCACGGACCACAGATCTCGTTCGTGATCCATCCGCCATAGAATCCACCTGGCTGGGGACGCACGCGCTCGCCATCGACAAAGCACGCCGCGCGCGATGGATACACCGAGAAGTAATCCGCCAGGGCCTCGTACGGCGCGGTCGGATGCGCGTACCACCAGGCAATATCGGCAAGCCCGGAGCTGGCCGCGCCCTTCCATTCGCAGTGGGAGCTGGCCCGTGCGGGAGACGCAGTCCGAATGGGAATCACGGCATCCGATAACGGAAGATAGAACGACGGTGGACTCGCCGTTTCGAGCAAGCGCAGCGCACTGCGGGTTCGTATGAGTTCATTATCGCCGATGCGCACCACGATTTCGCGCGCGTCAGCCACCAGCGCTGGTGGCCGAGGGTAGCCCCAGACCGATTCCTGTCCCGGTCCGGGAGCTTCGGCGAATGGGGGGCGAGTCTTACCGGTGTATTGCCACATCACATGACAACTGCGACTGAGAGACGGTTGTTCCACTCACCGCACCACATCTTCACGCCCCGGCGCTCACCCTCGGCGCATTGTGATGATGGGCCGTCGACAGATGGAACAGGGACCCATGCGGGGTTCGTCGCCGAACTTCACGGTCACGGGTCCCTTGATCACCGTCGCACGCTGTACGGTGTCGTTGACCGTGACGGTTACGGTGGCCACCGCGCCATCCACGCGACCGCGAAAGCGCGCGGGCACGCTGGGACCGATGGTAATGGGATACGCACGCAGCATGTAGCTGCCGGATACGTCGAAGCTGCCGTCGGCCGCGAGCGCGATGCGACCCGAGACGTCGCCGAACGTGCACCCCACGTGCAGGTGCATGGCAGTATCACTCACGATCATGCCGGCGTTGTCACCGCCCCACGTGCCGAGTTGGAGCTTGCCATCGATTGCTGCAGGTCCGCTCCCGGATGCGGCGCAGCCAAGGAGTACCGCGCATATCGCGAGGCGTGCAATACTTCTCCTGTCGTCCTGAGCGAAGCGAAGGACCTGCTTCTTGTCACGCGCGGTGTTCGCGTGCGTTGGCATGGTAGACTCCTGGATGCGTACGTGGCACAACTCCGCGTCTCGGCAATCCGTCACCTGCTGGAAGCTTCCGTGCGCCCCTGACGGCGACGCCGGTGACGCCCTACTGAAGACGCGGGTTATGAAAGGTGCGACCCAACCCGAGGCTTGATGCGCCAATCCCACCCGTTCTCCATCGTCGTCGTCATGCTGGCAGGCGCCGCCGCGTGTACGTCGCCAACTGCGCCGCTCATCTCCAGCGCACTGCGGTTGGAGCAGCCGCTGCCCATCCCTGGCACCTCTGCACTGCGTGCTGGTGTGGTGAGGTTGGGGAGTGACGCGTTCCTTGTGGAGGCTCCGGCCACGGCGACCGCCGGCCAGCTGTTCATCGTGGCGGTGACGACATACGGCGGCGGTTGCATTCGTGAGGATACCACGCTCGTGGACGTGAGCGATCATCGTGCAGACGTCGTCCCCTACCAGCGAGTCTACCGTGGCACGGTCAACTCTGTTTGCACGCTGGAGCTGCGCGTTACCCGCCGCCAGGTCCAGGTAGTCATCTCGCAACCCGGCCCGGCGACGGTCCGCTTCATCGCACGCGCATCACCCGGCGACTCGCTCGTGTCGGCCGAGCGCAGCGTCAGTATCCGGTAGCAGCTTTCGCCAGAACTGCCGTCATCGAGTCCGCTGCCGCTGGCGGAACATGCCAGGCCTTTGAAGCACACGGTGGCGCTGGCGAGGCGGAGGGTCGCGTGTGTGGGATGCTTGCTGTTTGACGGATAACTCGACATCCACGACTCGTGTGACCCGGCGAACGGGGCACGCGCTTGCCCCGATGGGAGGGCAGCCCCCATACTCTCCGCGGTGACGACTGCATCGTGGCTTCATGATATCCCCGAGTCATATCGCGGCCTGGCGCAGGAGCTTGCTCTAGCCCTCGCCCCCGATATCGAACTGGAGGGCGTACTGGGTATCGGTGGCATGGGTGCAGTGCTCCTCGGACGCGAGGCGGCGCTCCAACGCCCGGTCGCCGTCAAGTTGCTGTCCCCCACCCTCTCCGGGGACATCGTGGCCCACACGCGCTTCGTGCGCGAGGCGCAGGCCGCGGCGGCGGTGCAGCATCCGCACGTCGTTCCTATCTTTCGCGTGGGAGAGCTTCCCACCAGCGGCACGCCGTACTTCGTCATGCAGCACATCGCCGGTGGCACGCTCGAGACAACGTTCCCCGAAGGAGTGCAGGTGCCGGTACCAGACGTGCAGCGCATCATCGCGCACGTCGCCAGCGCACTCGCGGCTGCGCACGCAAAGGGGCTCGTCCACCGCGACATCAAGACGGCGAACATCCTGCTGGAAGACGACACGCATCGCGCAATCGTTGTGGACTTCGGAATTTCCGCAAGCCGAGCGGATCTTCCTGCCGACCAGCGGTTGACCCAGCAGGGCCAGACGCTCGGCACGCCGAGGTACATGAGCCCGGAAGTGGC
>JAYVNZ010000349.1:0-1988 GCA_043758185.1 Gemmatimonadaceae bacterium
GGGCCCTTCCGCCTCTCCTGCCAGGCGCGCATCGCGATCGCCACGGGGAACGTGACGTGCCACACCATGCGCCGCGGCCAGATGCACATCGTGCGACACGCCTTCGGGCTGCCGGTGAGCAGCAGGCCGGTGACGCTGGAGCCCGCAGTCACGCGCGACGGGGACCGCATCCTCATCGACGGCATGGAGGTCGCGCGATCCTCGGCCCCCATTCACGGGCTGGCGATGGATCTCGGCACAACCACCATCGTGCTGCGCCTGCTCAACCTGGAGACGGGCGAACAGATCGCGGATGCGTCATTCGAGAATCCGCAGCGATTCGGGGGCTCGGACGTGATGTCGCGCATTCACTACGACACCGAGCATCCCGGCCGGTTGTTGATGCGCACGCTGGCGGGCTACCTCACGCACGCCATCGAGGCCTTCCCCGTTGATCCGGCCACCATCTACGAAATGGTGGTCGTGGGCAACGCGACGATGCGCGACATCTTCTTCAAGCAGAGTGTCTACTCCATCGGCCAGACGCCCTATCAGTCGATCACGGAGATCGAGATGGCCGAGGGCCTTCGGTCGTCCACCAGTCTGGAAAGCACCGGTCGTCGCTCGCTGCTCCCGATTCATCCGAAGGCCCGCGTGTACGGCGCTCCAGTAATCAGTGGACACGTGGGCGCAGATGCGGCGGCGTGCATGCTGGCGGTGGACCTCGCGCACGAGGACCGGCTCGTGGCCGTGATGGACATCGGCACGAACACGGAGCTCATCCTTGGCAACCGCACGCGCGTGCTCGCCGCCTCCTGCCCCGCCGGACCGGCGTTCGAGGGCGGCGCCATCACGTGCGGCATGCCCGGCCTCGATGGCGCCATCGAGCGCGTCGCGATCTCTCCGGATGACACCTTCGCGCTCGGCGTGATTGGCAACGTCGAGCCGTCCGGCATCTGTGGATCGGGCCTCATGGACCTCGCAAGCGAACTGCTGCGCACGGAGCGCATGAACGCGCTCGGCCGCTTCGATGACGACGCCAGCGTGGTGACGCTCGACGCATCGCATGGCATCATCTTCACGGAGGGCGACGTCAACGAGCTGGCACAGGCGAAGGGCGCCAACGTGGCGGGCCTCCAGGTGGTTTTCAGCGAGTACGGCATCGGCTTCGACGACATCGACGTCTTCTACCTTGCCGGCGGATTCGGCCAGCACCTGTCCGTCGACGCGGCGAAGCGCATCGGCCTGGTTCCCAACATCCCGAACGAGAAGTTCGTGCAGGTGGGGAACGCCGCAATCGAGGGCGCGTGCATCGCCCTCCTGTCCGTGCCGAAACGCCGGGAGCTGGAGCAACTGGTGCGCGAGGTGGTGCATTGCCGACTTGAAACGCATCCGGACTTCTTCGACTTCTTCGTGGACGGCTGCCAGTTCAAGCCGATCGTTTCCACGACGCAGCCGCTCGGCGCGGGGTAGATGATCGAGCTGACGGATGTCGTGCCGGATACAAACGTCCAGTCCACGGAGTACCAGCGGCTGCTCGGCTACCCGCGTGAGTTCCAAATGGCCGATCACGCGCAGGAGCTCGCGGCGAACGCACGCGCGTGGTACACGCTGCATGGGCGTCCGTGGCTGCACGCGCGCGAGGTGAGCCGCATGGAACTGGAGGCAGCGGACACCATCGTGCTGGACGGCCGGGCCTTCTCCAGCCGGCGCTTGCACGGCATGCTTCGCGACGCGGGGGCCGAGAGCGCGGTTGTTGTAGCGGTGAGTGCCGGTGCCGAGGTGGAACGTGAGGCGCAGCGGCTGTGGGAAGAGGAGAAGCCTGATGAATACTTCTTTCTCGAGATCTACGGCTCTGCGGTAGTTGAGCATCTTGTGATGATGGCCGGCGCGCGGCTCTGTGCGGCGGCCGATAGCGCCGGACTGGCGGTGTTGCCCCACTACAGTCCGGGGTATCCAACGTGGGACGTGAGCGAGCAGGCGCGATTGCTGTCGCTCATCGATGCGAC
>JAYVNZ010000350.1:0-6173 GCA_043758185.1 Gemmatimonadaceae bacterium
GCGATGTCCACTGCCCTTCCCGCGGGAGCGATTCGCGTCGGCAGCCAGGCGGTGTACATCGAGGAGGGCGCCGAGATCGAGAGCAACGTGTGCTTCGACGTGACGGCCGGTCCGATCCTGGTGCGCTCGGGCGCTCACATCCAGGCGTTCACGCGCCTGGTGGGACCGCTTTACATCGGTGCGCAGTGCACAGTCACCACGGACCGCATTGCCGCGTCGTCCATCGGCGACGTCTGCAAGGTGCACGGTGAGCTGAGCAACACGATCTTCATCGGCCATGCGAACAAGGGACACGATGGGTTCGTTGGGCACTCCATCCTGGGCCGCTGGGTGAACCTTGGCGCCGGCACCATCACGAGCAACCTGAAGAACACATACGGTACCGTGACGTTGTGGACGCCAGACGGTGTTCGTGAGACCGGGCTTCAGTTTCTCGGCACGTTGTTCGGCGACCACGCGAAAACGGGGATCGGTTTGCGGCTCACGACCGGTACGGTGCTGGGTGCCGGCGCCAATGTGTATGGATCCGCGATGCCGCCCAAGGCCGTGGCGCCCTTCGCATGGGGAGAGGCCGGCGCGTTCGCCGAATACCGGCTCGACAAGTTTCTCGACGTGGCCGAGCGCATGATGTCGCGACGCCACGTGGAGCTGACGGAGAACGCGAGGTTGCAGCTGTCGGCTGCGTATGCCGGCCGCTGGCAAGTGTCCGAATGAAATTGTGGGTGCTCGGCAGCGGCAGTGCGGGAAACGCGGTGCTCATCGAGTGCGGCGAGAGTCGCGTGCTGGTGGACGCCGGCTTCGGTACGCGCACCATTGCCGGGCGCCTCAAGACCATCGGCATTTCTCCCGCGTCGATCGAGGCGTGCATCATCACGCACGAGCATGGCGATCATGCCTGCGGCGCAGCGGCCGGTGCGCGGAAGTGGGGCTGGTCCCTGTACGCCAGTGAAGGCACGGTGGCCGCGTCGGAGGCACTGCAGGAGGCGCAGTGTTCCGGCATTGCCGTCGGGGACAGCGTGACACTGTCGCGCATGACACTCACGACGTACGGCATTCCCCACGATGCGGCGAGCCCCATTGGCGTGCGCGTGTCCGCCATATCGAGTGGCGCGAGCGCGGTGGTCTGCACGGATCTCGGGTACGCGACGGAAAGCGTCCGCGCGCTGTGTGCGGAGGCGGACCTGCTGGTGCTGGAGTCGAATCACGACACGGGTATGCTGCACGCGGGTCCGTATCCGCCGTCCGTGCGGGCGCGCATCTCGTCACGGCACGGCCACCTGTCCAACCGGGCGAGCGCGGCGCTGGCGCGCGACGTGGTGCACGGCAACCTGGCGCACGTGGTGCTTGCCCACCTGAGCGAGCAGTGCAACGACCATGGGATTGCGCACCAGTGCATGACGGACAGCCTTCGGCGCACGCGATTCAGGGGCACGACGAGTGTCGCGCTGCAGCATGGCGTGGTGGGCCCGTTCCTGCCGCGCGCGTCGCGCACGGCTGCGTCGGTGCAGTTCGCCCTCGCGTTGTAGCGAGTCCGGGCACGATTTGCCCCCCTGAACGCCGGCGTTTCCAGTCCAGCGGTGGTCTCAGGGCGAGGGCAACACCAGGGTGAAGACCGCTCCCTTCCCCAGTTCGCTGGTCACCGAGATCGTGCCACCCATTGCTTCGGCCAGGTCGCGGCTGATCGACAGGCCGAGCCCCGTGCCCTCGTGCCGGCGTGTGAGCGTGGAGTCCACCTGGACGAACGGTTCGAAGATTTCTTCAAGGCGATTGGGCGGGATGCCCTCCCCCACGTCGGTGATGGCGATTTCCACCCACCCGGCCCTTGGCGTTGCCACGACGGCGATTCGGCTCCCAGCAGCCGAGAACTTGATGGCATTGGAGAGCAGGTTGAGCAGAATCTGCTCGAGGCTTCGCCTGTCCGCCGCGACCATCATGGCGCTCGTGCCCGCATCGAGCACCAGGGTCATGTGCTTCGCGTCAAGCTGTGGCGTGATCAGCTCGACGGCCGCCGAGAGCGCGTGCGAGACGGCGACTGGCTCGATGTCGCACGCTGCCACGCCGTGTCGCAGCTTGGAGAGATGCAGGACATCGTTCACGAGGGACAGCAGTCTCGATTGCGCCAGGCGAATGCGCACGAGGTCCTCGCGCTGCGTGTCGCTCACCGGTCCTCGCATACCCTCCTCGAGGAGGCTGACATACCCTCCGATGGCATTGAGTGGCGTGCGCAGCTCGTGGCTCATGGTGCGGAGGAACTGATCCTTGGCATCGTTGGCTTCGTCCGCGGCGGCACGCGCTTCTTCCGCCTCGCGCACCCGCTGCTCCAGCGCGAGGAGCGCTGCGCTCAGTTCCAGGGTCGTGCGGTCGATCACCGCCTGCTGTGCAGCGCGATCCGATACGTCGCGCATGAATCCGGAAAATATCCGGCGTTCTCCGTCGTGAAACTCCCCGAACGAGACCTCCATGGGGAACTCCGTTCCGTTCTTTCGAAGACCGGGGAGGGCCACGCTGCGCCAGTCCAGCTTGCGCTTGTTCGTGCTGAGATACCGGGCCATGCCAGCCTCGTGCGCGGCGCGCATGTGTGGCGGCATGAGCATGGTGAGTGGCTGCCCAACGAGTGCACGGGGCGCCCAGCCGAAGATCCGTTCGGTGGCGGGATTCACGGTCAGGATCACCCCCGACTCGTCGATGGTGATGATCGCGTCCGGCGCAGTCTCCGCAAGCACGCGGTAGCGCTCGTCATGCGACAGCATGGTGGAATGATCGGCAAAAAAAGGCAGGCGAAATGGCGTAATGCGCACGGTGAGAGGAGATTCCTGATATGGACAGTGCAAGGTGGTGTCCAGACGGGTTCGGCCAGGGTGCGCATCGGTAGGCTGTGACGTAGTTTGGCGCGTGCGGATATTCCGTGAGCGGTCCCATCCCAACGCGTTGGTGCCTGCAAATGGCGCGTGACCATGCCGACGTCGAAGTCACGCTGCTCGCAGCGGCGCTTGGTGCGCAATACGAGCTCGTTCGCCTCGTAGGACGCGGCGGCATGGGACGCGTGTACCTGGCGCGCGAGCCATTCCTGGACCGTGAGGTGGCGGTCAAGGTGCTTCCGGCGGAGTTGGCGGCAACCGGTGATGCCCGCGAGCGCTTCCTTCGCGAGGCGCGGACCGCGGCGCGACTGTCGCATCCCAACATCGTGCCGCTGCACACGTTCGGGCAGGCGGGCGAGTTGCTGTACTTCGTGATGGGCTTCGTGCAGGGGGAGACGCTCGAGGCGCGCCTGCGTCGGGATGGCCGCGTGGACGCGGAGCTGGCGCGACGGATCCTCGTCGAGCTCGCGGATGCGCTCGATTATGCGCATCGGGCCGGCGTGGTGCATCGCGACATCACGCCGGACAACGTGATGCTCGACGCGCACACGGGCCGCGCGATGCTCACCGACTTCGGCATCGCGAAGCAGCGCGAGGGGGCAGACGCCCTCACCCAGACGGGAATGTTGATGGGCACGCCGCACTACATGCGCAACGACAACGCCTGCAGGAGCATCTCCGGATGCTCGGGCTGCAGGTGGCGCACTTCCGCGCCGAGGCGATAACGGAACATCCCGACGCGGCAGCCATCACTGGGCAGATTCGCGCGCTCTGCGAAGGGATCGACGCGCGGGCCCAGGGGGTGGCCGACGTGAACGAGCTCTTGCGGGCGCGGGCCACCGCGCTGCGCACGTAGTGCGTTGCGCACGTGGCGCGTTGGGCAGTGGCACACATTGCAAACGGGGACCCATTGCTGGGTCCCCGTTTGAGTCTTACAGTCAGACAGTCAGACAGTCAGACTGTCACTTAGTACATCCCGCCCATGCCGCCGCCGCCACCGCCACCCTGCGGAGCGTGGCTTTCCTTCTCCTTCTTCTCGACGATGATCGCTTCCGTCGTGAGGAGGAGCGAGGCGATCGACGCGGCGTTCTGCAACGCCGTGCGGGTCACCTTGGTGGGGTCAATGACGCCAGCCTGCACCAGGTCTTCGTAGGTGTCGGTCAACGCATTGTAGCCGAACTTGTCGTCCTTGCTCGAGCGAACCTTCTCGAGCACGATCGAGCCTTCGCCGCCGGCGTTCTGCACGATCATGCGCAGCGGCTCCTCGATGGCGCGACGGATGATCTCGACGCCGATCTGCTCTTCCGTGTCCAGCTTGAGGTTCTTGAGCGCCTTCTGCGCGCGGATGAGTGCGACGCCACCACCGGGGACGATGCCCTCTTCCACGGCCGCACGGGTCGCGTGCAGCGCGTCTTCGACACGAGCCTTCTTCTCCTTCATCTCGGCTTCGGTTGCGGCGCCGACGTTGATGACGGCAACACCACCGGCGAGCTTGGCCAGGCGCTCCTGCAGCTTCTCCTTGTCGTAGTCGGAAGTGGACGCCTCGACGGCGGCCTTGATCTCCTTGATACGACCCTGGATCTTCGTGTCCTCGCCGCCGCCATCGATCAGCGTGGTGTTGTCCTTGTCCACGACGACGCGCTTGGCGCGGCCGAGATCGGACACGACGGCGTTCTCGAGCTTGAAGCCGACTTCCTCGCTGATGACCTGGCCGCCCGTGAGGACCGCGATGTCCTGCAGCATGGCCTTGCGGCGATCGCCGAAGCCGGGAGCCTTGACCGCAGCGACACGCAGCGTGCCACGCAGCTTGTTCACGACCAGCGTCGCGAGCGCCTCACCTTCGACGTCCTCGGCGATGATGAGGAGGGGCTTACCCATCTGGGCAACCTTCTCGAGCACCGGGAGCAGGTCCTTCATCGACGAGATCTTCTTGTCGTGAATGAGGATCAGGCAATCTTCCAGCGCCGCTTCCATCTTTTCCGGATCGGTGACGAAGTACGGCGAGACGTAGCCGCGGTCGAACTGCATGCCCTCGACCGTCTCGAGCGTCGTGTCGAGGCCCTTGGCCTCTTCCACCGTGATGACGCCGTCCTTGCCGACCTTCTCCATCGCTTCCGCGATGAGGTCGCCGATTTCCTTGTCGTTATTGGCGGAGATGGCGCCGACCTGTGCGATCTCCTTCTTGCCGGTGGTCGGGACGCTGATCTTCTTCAGCTCCTCGATCACGGCGATGACGGCCTTGTCGATGCCGCGCTTGATGGCCATCGGGTTAGTGCCGGCCGTGACGTTCTTGAGGCCTTCGCGGAAGATGGCCTGGGCCAGGACGGTCGCCGTCGTGGTGCCGTCGCCGGCATTGTCGGACGTGCGGGTCGCGACTTCCTTCACCATCTGGGCGCCCATGTTCTCGAGGGGATCCGCGAGCTCGATCTCCTTGGCAACCGTGACACCATCCTTCGTGACCGTCGGCGCGCCGAACTTCTTGTCGATGACGACATTGCGGCCCTTGGGGCCGAGCGTGACCTTGACGGCCTCGGCGAGCTGATCGACGCCGCGCTTCAGTGCCGCGCGCGCATCAACGTTGAAATGCAGTTCCTTGCTAGCCATGTGAATCCTCTAGTCGTTGCGAGTTGATTACGAGACGACCGCGAGTACATCGGACTCGCGGAGGATCAGGTACTGCTCGTTGTCGAGCGTGATCTCCGTGCCGCTGTACTTGCCGTACAGCACCTTGTCGCCAACCTTGGTCGACATGGGGACGAGCTTGCCGTCCTCGTACTTGCCGGGGCCCGCGGCGATGATCTCGCCCTGCTGCGGCTTTTCCTTCGCGGTGTCGGGGATGTACAGCCCGCCGCGCATCTGTTCGCCGTCTTCCGATGCCTTCACGACAACCCGGTCAGCCAGCGGCGTGATCTTCACGCCGGCCGCGCTCTTGGTGGCCATAGGTGGTGCGCCTCCGTCTCGATGAAAAATGGATGTCCGATTCCAGTTGGCACTCGTTTCAGGCGAGTGCTAACAGAGTAGGAGGATAGTCGGAAACAGGGCGGCAGGCAAGGGGGTCGAAGACCGTCGCGGTCCACACGGTAACAGCTTGCCGATAAAGCAGTTACAAGGCCCCCGCCCCGGCCGCACTCCCGCCCGTTACCGGACCTCGCCCACCAAGGCCCAGGCCATTGCGAGACCGTGCAACGTGAGGTAGGGATCGACCTCATCGAAGCTCGCGCACACTGGCGCGAACAGCTCGGCCAGCCCGCCCGTCCCGATCACGATGGGCCGTTCCGCGCGCGGCCATTCGGCCATGATCCGGCGCACGATGCC
>JAYVNZ010000351.1:0-3675 GCA_043758185.1 Gemmatimonadaceae bacterium
CAAACGACGAGAGGCGATCGCGGGTGCGATCGCCTCTCGGTGCGCGGCCATGCTCGAGGGGGGACTTGAACCCCCACGCCGGTGAAGGCACAGGCTTCTGAGACCTGCGTGTCTACCAGTTCCACCACCCGAGCGTATCCGGAACAGACACGCAAATTAATCGGGCGAACGACGGTAAGTCAACGCGTCGCGTTGCCGTGATGTCGTGCGTGGCCTATGTTGAAACGCTGGCCCGCAGCGTCGCGCGCCGCGTCCCAACTCCGCCATGTCGAAGTCCGACGAGCAGCCAGAAACCGAGACCATCGCCAAGAACCGGCGGGCGCGTCACGATTACATCATCCTCAATACGTACGAGGCAGGTATCGTCCTCACCGGCAGCGAGGTGAAATCCCTCCGCGACGGCAAGGCGAACATCTCGGACGCCTACGGCATGGTGCGTGATGGGGAGATCTACCTCATCAACCTGCACATCTCGCCGTACGAGCGCGCCAGCTACAACAACCATGAACCGACCCGCACGCGCAAGCTGTTGTTGCACAAACGGGAAATCGGGCGTCTGATAGGTGCGATCGAGCGCGAGGGCCTCACCCTCGTCCCGCTCGAGCTCTACTTCAAACGCGGTATTGCGAAAGTGGCGCTGGCACTGGGGAAGGGAAAAAAGGCGCACGACAAGCGCGAAGACGCAAAGGCCAAGGACGCCGATCGCGAAATCGCCCGCGTGTTCCGCGCGCGATGATGCTCGCGCTGGCACTGGCATTCCAGGTCGCAGCCGCGCTGGCCGCGGGAGACACGTCCGCGCACGCCGGCCCGCTGGTGGTCAAGGACGCGTCGCGCTCCACGTCCATTCCGCTGATCGCCGCGCCCGGTGGCCCGCTGCTGCGCGCGGAACTCCTGCGTCCCATCGTGCCCGTCACGGTGTCGCACCTGACGGCCAACCGCTGGATGCTCATCGTGAATGGGACGGCGATCCAGGTGGAGGACGGGCTGCACTTTGCAACGGTCGGCGACCAGACGTACCAGCTTGCCACGGCGCCCGAGGTCCGCAAGGGTGCGCTGCTGGTGCCGCTGCAACTCGTCGCGGAGATCATTCCCCGAATCGTGTCGAACCTCATCTGGGATCCGGCGCGGTTCGAATTGCGCGCCTTCTCCTCCGGCCAGGTGTTCGCGAGTCGCGAGGCCGCGGCGTCACAGCGCGCAACCACCGTGCGCCGCAGCGGCCCGCCCGCCGGTGAGCCGGTGGCCGATCGCACGTCCGTCGTGCAGGTGCGCACGATTCCCGGGGGCCCGCTGCGCCAGCGGCGCCTGGTCGTGGTCGACGCGGGCCACGGCGGCCCTGATGGGGGGATGCACGGCCCCATCGGCGACGGCCCGCCGGTACAGGAAAAGACCATCACCCTCAATGTCGCCAAGCGCGTGGGCGCGGCGCTCGGCCAGCGCGGCATCGACGTCCGGTATACGCGGTCCACCGATACCCTCATCGCCCTCGGTGACCGCGGGCGCATCGCGAACCAGGCACATGCCGACCTCTTCGTCAGTATCCACGTAAATGCCGCCAACCCCGGGTGGAAGAATCCCGGCGGCGCGCGTGGCTTCGAGACGTACTTCCTGTCGGAGGCAAAGACGGAGGACGCCCGCCGCCTGGAGCGCATGGAAAACGCCGTGGTGAAGTTCGAGTCAGGCCCGTCCGCCGGCAGCGGCGATCCGCTCAGCTTCATCCTTACCGACATGAAGCAGAACGAGCACCTTCGCGAGGCGAACGAGTTGGCCGACCTCATCCAGCACCGCGTGGCGCAGGTGCACCCCGGCACCAACCGGGGGGTGAAGCAGGCGGGGTTCGCGGTGCTCGTGACCGCCTACATGCCGGCGGTGCTCGTGGAGATCGGCTTCGGGACCAACGCCGCGGAGGCCGCCTATCTCACCGACCCCGCTCGCATGGATGAACTGGCCGCCGCCATTTCTGATGGCGTGCTGGAGTACCTGAAGCGGTACGAGCGCCGCGTCGCGGTGAACGACGGGGGGGCGGGCGGCGGCATCGCACACCGGTGAGTACGCACCGCGATGTACTCGCGGTGCGGGTGGCTGGCCTCGCCTTCCAGAATCCCGTGGTCCTGGCTGCGGGCACGGCAGGCTACGGGCGCGAACTCGACGACGTCATGAATCTCGGCGCGCTGGGCGGGCTGGTCACCAAGGCGGTGAGCCCCCTCGCCCGCGCGGGCGCACGCGCCCCCCGGGTTGCGGAGTTCGATGGCGGGATGATCAATGCCGTGGGACTTGCCAACCCCGGCGTGGAGGCCGTCTGTCGCGATCACCTTCCCTGGCTGGCCGCATCGCTACCGAACACGCGCAAGCTGGCCAATATCGTCGGCTTCGAGATCGGCGAGTTTGCGGCCGTGATCGCCGAGCTGGATGCAGCGGTGGGTACGGGGCCTGACGCGGCACTGGACGGGTACGAGCTCAATGTGAGCTGCCCCAACGTCAAGGCGGGCGGGCTGGAATTCGGTGCAGATCCCACCGCGCTGGCCGACGTCGTGCGCCGCGCGCGTGCAGCCACGGGGCGGCCCCTTTTCGTGAAGCTGTCGCCCACGCTGCCGGATATCGCGCGCACGGCGTGTGTGGCCGTCGACGCTGGCGCCGATGCGATCACGCTGGTCAATACCATGCCCGGCCTGGTGATCGACGTCGTGCGGCGCCGGCCCGCACTGGGATTCGGAACGGGCGGCATGAGTGGAGCAGCTCTTCGGCCGGTCGGTGTGCTGGCGACCTGGCGGGTGCGCAAGGAGGTGTCCGTCCCGATCCTGGGCATTGGCGGCGTGGCGACGGCAGAGGACGCGCTGCAGTACATGATGGCGGGCGCGTCGCTGGTGGGGATGGGAACCGCTGCGCTCCGCGATCCACGGGCGGCGGAGCGTGTGGTGGCGGGTCTCGAGCGCTGGTGCCGAGCCCAGGGTGTGGTGCGCTTGTCCGATATCATCGGCAGCCTGGAGGATCCCGCGTGACGACGAGGGCAATTCCCATCATTGCGCTTGACGTGCCCAGTGGTGACGCGGCGTTGGCGTTGGCGCGTTCGCTGGAAGATTCGTGTCGCTTTTTCAAGGTGGGCAGCGAGCTGTTCGTGGCGGAGGGCCCGCGCATCGTTCGCGCGTTGCGCGACGAGGTGGGGGCGGATGTCTTTCTCGACCTCAAGTTCCATGACATTCCGAACACCGTCGCGGGGGCCGTGGCGAGCGCGGTGGCGCTGGGTGTGCGGCTGCTGACCGTGCATGCCAGCGGGGGCGCGGCGATGTTGGCGGCGGCACAGGGTGCTGCGGGGACGTCGTGCGGGGTGCTTGGCGTGACCGTGCTCACGTCATTCGACGACGAGTCGCTGGCGCGCGCATGGGGTCGGCCGTCGGTGCGGGCGGAGGAGGAGGTGATGCGGCTCGCGGAGGATGCGGCGGCAGCCGGGTTGCACGGCATCGTGTGCAGTGGAGCGGAAGCGTCTGCGGTGACGGGCGTATTCGGCGGTACGCTTGCGCTGCTGGTGCCGGGCATCCGGCTGCCTGGTGGCGCGTCGCATGACCAGCGGCGGGTCATGACACCAGGGGCGGCGCAGTCCGCCGGGGCGCGCTACCTGATCCTTGGGCGGGCGGTGACGGCGGCAGCGGATCCGCGGGCGGCGATGGCGGCGGTGCTGGC
>JAYVNZ010000352.1:0-2436 GCA_043758185.1 Gemmatimonadaceae bacterium
TATTCGACAGCCACATGCTCGGTGACATCGCGCGCATCCGCGCACTCTCGCCCGGGCAACGACTGATCGAGTTGCGGAACGCAGCGGCATTCGTGAACGGCGCTCGGCGCGTGTGACCGTCCATCCGTTCGACCCCGAGCGACTCATCACGGTGCTGGGGCGACACCACGTGGCCTACGTGCTCGTGGGGGCCATGGCGGCGCGACTCTACGGATTTCCGCGCATGACGGCCGACGCCGACATCACGCCGCTGCGCGATGTAGAGAACCTGACGCGGCTCGCGACGGCGCTTCGCGAGATCGACGCGAGGGTATTCACCGACGCGATTCCCGAGGGACTGCCGTTCGACGTCAGCGCCCGCACGCTCGAGCGGGGAGAAATGTGGAACCTCGTGACAACAGCGGGCCGTCTCGACGTGATCTTCTCCCCCGCGGGAACGAATGGCTTCCCGGATCTCGCCGCGACAGCGGAAGCGTTCGAGGTGTTCGGCGTGCACGTTGCCGTAGCGTCCCTTCGTGATATTCTCCGGTCGAAGGAGGCTGCCGATCGCCCGCAAGATCGGCAGGATGCCCTTGTCATTCGCGAAATGCTCCGACGGGATGCCGGTAACGCTCCCTGAGCCGCGAAGCTCGACGACAGTGCGGGTTCATTGAGCCACCAGGATCGATGTGGCGGGGAGCTTGCATCGACATCGACGCAGACCCGAAATCGGAGACACGATAATGTCCGGCCCCGAAGACGCATCGCCCGACGGCAGCGGCCCAGATGCAGAGTTGGCTCGCGTCACTCAGGAACTCTCCAACCGGCTTCGTGCCCGCGGGGTGGACATCCTCGCAGCGGATTCGCCGGATGAGGTGGTGCGGCTGATGGAGGGCGTCGAAGCGTTCGAGAGCGCCGTGGGCTCCCGAGGCGGCGACCTCATGATGGATGAGCCGCCGGCTGGCCGCGCGGGACAGCCGGATGACGCGCACTTCGCATTGCCAGCGCGACACGCGAGCGAAACAGCAGAGGCTTTCCTCACCCGGCTGGCCGAGTCGACGGCACGGGTGCGCAAGCATCCGGTGCGGCGGTAGCGAAGAGCAGGTCCTTCGACTCGCTTCGCTCCCTCAGGACGACAACGGGGCTCGCTCAGGACGACAAATTACTGGCGCGACCGCATGACGACGTCACTCCATGAATGCACGGAGTCCGCGGCATACGCCTTCAGCAGTTCATCGACGCCACTCAACAACTGCATCGACCGCCCGCTCTGCTGGCGGAGCGGGGAGGGAACGCCGCCGCCTCGATAGCCGCCAGAGTACGAGCGAATGAACGTGCTCGACGCATCCGTGGGGAGCATCGCGACATTCCCGTAGAACCGCCTTGCCTCATCGCCTTGCATGAACAGGTACTGCTCCACGTTCGACACATAGAACCCACCCACCAACGCATTGTGCTGCCGCGCCCACTGCCCCACCGCGCGGAGACTCTTGTCGCCGGCAAAATTGCCGGTGATGGGCACGATGAGGTTGCGTTCCTCATAGTCCTTCACCCGGCGAAAGGCTTCGTGGCTGCCGAGGTAGCTGAAGTTGACGCCGGCGCTGTCACTCTCCATCGACATCTCGAGATAGCTGGGCATCGAGTTGTAGCCGCCACCGAAACCGCCGCCGCGCATGCCGGCCTGGCCGGTATTCCGGCAGTCGGACCCATAGCTGTAGTTGAGCGCCACGCCCTGCAAAAAGAAGGCGCGGTACACGCAATTGAGCGACACGAGCTCGCTGTCGCTCAAGGCAAAGTGATGACCCCGCGTCAGGCGCTCGGTGATGGCGCGCAGGTTGGCGCGGTACAGCGCACTGTCGGGCCGGGTGTTGGCAAGTGCATCGAACAGTGTGCGCGCGCTGGAGTTGACGTTCACGTCTGCCAGAGGCGGCCGCGCAAACAGCATCGCGAGGAACTGCGCGCGATTCTCGGACAGCTCGAAGAGCGCCTTGTACAACAGGTGCTGCACGGCATTCTGGTGGCGAATGTCGACGATGAATGCGACGCGTGGCTTCAGCGCCGCGATGTAGGTGAAATTCTGGTCGGGCGCCACGCCCAGGTACACACGGCCTTCGGGTACCGTGCGCCGCAGCTCGGGAATGACCCATTGCAGCGACGTCTCATTCGACACGAAGTTCTCCGAACGGAACACGCCCCACGGTTCAGAATACCCGTTCACCATCTGCCAGAAAGTGCCATCATCGATTCGCTCGGCAACGCTGGCGGCGGGTTGTGCGACGCGTGGTGCCGATGCGCACGCGGCTGCGACGAATACCAGCATCACAGGGGCGACGAGCGGAAGGCGGCGTGACCAGCTGGACATGGCGTGCGCTCCGGTGCAGCGAGGCATGAGGACATTCCGCGACGCCACAATCGTACGCTGTCGCAGCCGGTTCATCCAGTCACGCAAAGAGCAGG
>JAYVNZ010000353.1:0-5773 GCA_043758185.1 Gemmatimonadaceae bacterium
TAGATCATACGTCTGCCCAGGCAGCTGGAGCATATCGCTCGCCTTGGGTAGTCCGGCTTTCCCGGGATTCGAATCGGGCAGGAAGTTCACATTGTGGACGCCGACGCCGATGGTGAAGCGCACCGTGTCGCCCACGCTCGCCACGATCTCGCTGGGCGTGAACGCGTTGCCCGTGGCGTCACTGGTGAGCGTCACGATAATGGTCTTGCCGGTTGCCGCGATACCTGGAGAAGGTTTCGGCGCCGCCGACTCGGACGGGCCGCCCGCAGTGCCCTTCGTATCCTTTCCGCACGCGCCGGTGAGCAGCGCCGCGCCGATGACCAGTGCTGCAATGCGGCGTCGATGGATGAAGTCGTTCATGAGGTGCGTTCCGGAGTGCATGAGTGAGACCCCCGCTGCCGTGCGCAGCGCGGGCAACGAGCTGCTAGAAGTCCTTTCGCCGGAACGCACGCACGCCCAGCGCGATGGGTGCGGCTATCCACAACGACAGGGCACCGCCCGCCACCAGCGTGCCCACAGCCCCGCCCAGGAACTGCTGGAAGACGGCGCCGGTGTATCCCATCAGGGCCGACACATCCAGTTGCAGCAGGAGTGCGACGCGAGCGAGGTCGATGGGGTTGGCGAGGGTCAGGGCGAGCATCGCGTGCTCGAGCGGGTAGTTGGCGAATGCGGCCACGATGGCCATCACGAGGCCATCGTAGACGATGGCGCACAACATCCAGATGCCGATGGCCGCCCCCAGCCCCTTCAGCCGATCATCGCACCACAACGCAATGCAGAACGCAACGGCGGAGAAGATCATCGTCAGCGCAACGCCCGCACCCAGGAGCGCGGCGAGCATGCTCCGCTGCGTGGGGTCATCGAAGCCGTGGGCAAGGAACGGAGCGCAGACGCCAACCACGAGCGCGACGGCGAGCGGGACGCTGAGTCCGAGGTACAGGCCGAAGAAGAGGCGTCGCCGATCCACTGGCTGCGCGAGCAGCAGCTCGATGAATTCGCGTGCACTGTACAGGTAGACCGTGGCGAACGCGAGCGTGACGAGCGGGACGACATAGAGCACGATGCTGGCGATGCTGAGAATTGCGCGCGCGTCGCCACCGCTGAATCGCAGGAGACCCTCGGTGACGGCGAGGAAGAAGATCCCATACAGGACCAGCCACCGGCTTCTCAACACGTCGCGCGCCTGGTAGCGTGCGACCTTCATGACCACTGCCGCACAGCGGACGCGCACCACGGGAACAGCGGCCGAGCGTGGCAGTGGGAGTGGCAACACGCCGCCGGTCATGCGGCGGCCTCACGGACCATCAGGGCTGCGATGGCTCGCTCGAGACTCCTGTGGCCCATGGCCGCCTTGAGGTCGGCCAGTGCACCGCTGTAGCGCACGCGCCCGTCTGCCAGGTAGATGACATCATCCGCGAGCTCGTCGAGTTCACTCATTATGTGCGACGTCAGCAACACTGTGTGGCCGGTCTCGCGCTCGCGCAGGATACGCTCCTTGAGGATGCCGGACGACACCGGATCGAGGCCAGCGGTGGGTTCGTCGAGCACGTACAGCTCTGGGGAAAAGAGGAAGGCGGCCACCGCATTCACCTTCTGGCGCGTTCCTCCCGAGAGCACGCGCAGTTGCTTCCGCAGTTCGGCCGGGATGCCGAACGCTTTCACGAGTTGGTCGTCCACCTCGCTGCTCCCGCGAAGATCGCGCAGCAGGTGAATGAGCTCCTCTCCGGTCATGTGTTCCGGAAACCGTGCGAGCTGCGGCATGTACCCGATGCGCGTGCGATGTGCATCATCATCGCTGATCGCGACACCATCGAAGGTCAGCGTGCCTGAATCAGGACGCGCCAGGCCGAGTACGGACTTGATGAACGTCGTCTTTCCAGCGCCGTTCGGGCCGACGATGGCCGTGACGCGGCCCCGTGCAATGTGGAGGTCCAGACCGCGGAGGACCTCGACCGCACCGAATCGCTTGCGTAGTCCCACCGCATCGATCATTGGAGTTTCCTCATGGCGGGGTGTGCATCAGACAGCGTTGCCGGCGTGAGCGCCGGAAGCACGCGTTCGGCCACGTCGAGCAGCTCGACGAAGCCGCTGCGCAGCAGGAGGAGCGCGGGCTCGTGGTGCTCCACGATCATCGAGAACAGCCGCACGGGCCGGAACGGTACGTCACCCACTCCGTCGCGATTGAGGTCGTAACCGCGATAGGCGTCCCAGTAGTTGCCTGCCAGCACCGTCGAGGGATCGCGGCTGTTGGAGGCCATGTCGAACGTGTTGGCGATGAAGTTGTTGCGCGTCATCGTGCCATCGCCCGTGCTGGCGTCGAGCTTGATCGCCCATCCGTTCTCGATGAAATCATTGCGATCGGCCACGATGCGGTTGGCGCCATCGGCGACGAGTCCCGTGGTGTTGCGATAGAACACGTTGTGCTCCAGACGGGCGTCGCTGATCTCCTTGAGCAGCAATCCGTACGCAGCGGCACCCCAGTTGTTCTCGAACCGGTTACCCACCATCTGCACGCGGTGCGTGTACATGACGGCGACACCCGAGCCATTGCGCCGGAAAATGTTCTGGAGGTAGCGGCAGTCGTCGGAGTACATGAAGTGCAACCCGTAGCGCAGGTTGCCCTCGCTCAGGTTGCGGGACACTGCCGTGCCGTGCACGAACTCGAAGTAGATGCCGTCCCGAAAGCCGTGCACGCTGTTGTCGGCGATGACGACATCGCGCGACGACCCGAGGTGAATGCCGTTTCCGGAGGACGTCTCGGTGCGATGCGACGCCAGCAGGGCATTGCGCTCGATCCGGCAACCCGTGACGTTCGCGAGGTAGATGCCGAAGAAGGCATCCTCCACCCGATTGTCGACGATGGTGCATCGATGCGCGTTCTGCACCCGCAGTGCTGCACGGTCTTCCACATAGCTGGTGCCCACGTGCGCCAGGCGCATGCCGCGAACCGTGACATCGTCCGCTGTAATGGTCAGGATGCCATGCGCACCGTCGCCTTCGATTGTGGGCATGCCCTGCCCCACGATCTCCACCGGTCGATCGATGACGATACCCTGTTCACGGTAGATGCCTGGCCTCACGACCACGCGACCCCCGGGGCGCACGAGTCGGAGTGCCGACGCGAGTGTCCGAACCGGACCTGTTGGCGTCACCTCCACCCAGCGAGAGTCCTGGGCAGCGGCCGGCGGAACACCGAGCGACACGGTCATCGCGAGCGCAGCGCCTGTCAGCGTGCTACGACGCATGTGGTACGCCTCCCGCCGCGTGTGACTCGCGCACCGCAGCGCGCGCCGCCCGCGTGCGCACCTCGGCCCACGTCATCGGTGTCACTCCGAATCGCCTCACGGTCGCCGCGGCATTCGTCTCGGCGGCAATCGCGAGCAACCCTCCTCCCATGGGACTCCCCGGCCCGCCACGACTGACGAAGCGCGCGCGCGAAGCCACTATCAGGTGTCCTGGATGATCGAAGTCGCTCACCCACAGCGAACGGGCATCTCGCTCCGCCGTGGTGGTGAGGGAATACTGTGCAAGGCACTCGATCGAATCGAACTGGTGCACCTTGCCCGTCCGCGTGATCAGCTCGCCGCCATATCGTTCATCGGTGATGCGCATGCGGCAGACGTCGCAGTCGGCGCGCCCGTACGCGATGGCTGCGGGATCGGCCCGACCGCATGCGCTCGCCGGCAGGAGGAGCGCCGCCATGAGCGCCCCTACAGCTTGCGCAGGCACCAAGCGCGGTGCCTTCGCCGCGTGCACACGATGCCGGACGGGCAGCAGGGCCAGTACCGCCACGACGAACGCGACGCCGGCCAGCCAGCCCCCGCTCGCTGGCCACGACGAAGCGGTGAAGTTGAGCAGCTGCTTGCTGCCGATGAGCGGCGGCTGGTAGCTCATGCCCGGCACCTTGATCACCGCATCCGCTGCGAGGTGATGGCCGTAGTCGTAGGACCACGCGTAGAACTCGGCAAGGCCCGCCGTGCCAGCCACGCCATAGGAGGCAAGCCACGCGAAGAGGAATGCGCGCCGCCCCGCCAGCGCGACAGCGAGCCCGAAGACGACGAGTGCGCCCACCACCCACGGCATGTACCGCAGCACGGGAATGGCGGCGGGCTCGATCGCCTTCATGCCGATATAGTGATTGAGCCCGTTGATGTTCCTCAGGTCCGTTGGTGCGAGGCCGGTGATGGTGTTGACCCGGATGAGCATGCCCAACCCTTCGGGATACTGCGGCGCCTGAAGCTGGATGCGCCACAGCGGTACGAAGAAGAGCACGAGCAGCATCAGGGCCGCCACCGCCGCCAGGACTCGCGACCGAACGGAGAGCTGTGTCATAGTCCAGCCTTGCTCATCTGCGCCTTCGCCTTGGGGCTCACGTTGGCCACGAGCGGCACGTTCGAACCGGGCGCTGACACGCGTGCGTATCCCTGCATCTCCTGGTGCAGCGCGGAGCAGAAGTCAGTGCAGTAGAAGGGATAGACCCCAACGCGCGTGGGGATCCACTTCAGCGTCTTCGTCTCGCCTGGAGTGAGCACCAACTCCGAATTCTGCGCGCCGAGCACCGCGAAGCCGTGCAGGATGTCCCAGTCCTGGTCGATGTTGGTGACGTGGAAGTAGACCGTGTCTCCGAGCGTGATGCCTTCGAGGTTGTCCGGGGCGAAGTGGCTCCGGATTGCAATCATCTTCACGTCCACCCGCCGGCCGTGCCGCACGATGCCACCGTCGGTTTCCGCCTTCGTGGCATACGGATTCGCGTTGTCGGACAGGTTGTAGAACTTCACCTGCTTGTCCTTGATCAGGCTCGCCGGAATCGCCTGCGCATAGTGCGGTTCGCCGATGGTGGGGAAGTCGAGCAGCAGCTTCATCTTGTCGCCCGAGATGTCGTAGAGCTGTGCGGACTGGAACAGCTCCGGGCCAGTGGGGAGATACCGGTCCTTGGTGATCTTGTTCATGGCCACGAGGTACTTGCCATACGGCTGCTTCGTGTCGCCGCCAGGAATCATGAGGTGCCCGATGGAGTAGTAGGTCGGCGCGCGGTCAACGACTTCCCACGTGCCGAGCTTCCACTTCACCACTTCGGACGAGATGAACATCGACGTGTACGCATAGCCCTTTCCGTCGAACTCGGTGTGGAGTGGGCCAAGGCCGGGCTTCTGCACCTCGCCAGCCATGACAGAGCCGTACTTCAGCACCGGGATGCCATCGATCTCCTTGTCGAAGGCCTTGTCGGCAATCGCATTCACGAGCTTGGTGAATGAGTGCACGGGAATGACGGTGGCCAGCTTGCCGCCGGCCACGATGTATTCACCCGTGGGATCGACGTCCACGCCATGCGGCGACTTCGGCGTCGGAAGGAAATAGACCATGCCGGTACAGTCCCGCGGGTCGAGCATCTTCACGCTCGTCCGGGTCTCGGACTTGGCCATCCGGCTCTTCTCGTCCATGAAATTGTGCACGTACTCCGACGGAAACGTCTTCGCCTTGCCCTCGGCCACGCAGGCCTCAGCGCGACGGTAGTTCACCGCGGCGATAAAATCCTTGTCGTTCTGCGAGGCATTCACCTCGAGCTTTGTATTCGCCTGCTCGCTGTTGTACGAGGTGAAGAAGAACCAGCCTTCCGACGGGCCCTTGCCGGCGTGGCCGAGGTCGTAGTCGTAGCCCGGCATCATGATCTGGAAGGCGATGTCCATCTTGCCCGGCTGGTCGGCCGTGATGAACGACAGCGTGCCGCGGAACTTCGCCTTGTAGTCGGCAATCGGCTCGTCCGTATTGGGGA
>JAYVNZ010000354.1:0-3027 GCA_043758185.1 Gemmatimonadaceae bacterium
AGCAAGGCGGGACGTGTAGAAATGGCGCATCGGCTTGACTGGCGGCGTTCCCCATGGCATCATGCATTCAGGTGGACGCACACGCGCTTGCCAGTCGGCGTATGACCTCCTCGAACGCTCCCAACCCCGCACGTTCGCCGCACCCGCCCCCTGATCTCTCAAGGAGAGGCGCCGCACCGGGGTCCTGTCAGTGGCCAGGTCACCACGAGCTGATGCTCGGCGCGGCCCCTCCAGCGGATGAGGGGCTGTTTCGTTGTTTGACCCAACCGCTCGCACTGGAGACTCGCCATGCGCAAGATCAACACACGGAACTTTCGACTGGCAACGCGATCCACCCCGCGAGACGTGAACCGCCGGATCGTGCTGAACCTCATTCGCGAGTACCAGCCCATCTCGCGCGCAGAGCTGGCGCGGCGCATGAGTGTGCGGCGCGGCACGCTGACACCGCTCGTGCGCGAGCTGGTGGACAGCGGCGTCATCTTCGAGAAAGGTACGGCCGCCACGGCACGCGGACGCCGGCCCACCATGCTCTGCGTGCGTACCCGCGGGCGGCTGGTTGTTGCGGTCGACGTACGCTCCGGTCGCTCGTCCATTGCCCTCAGCGACGTTGGCGGCCGGATGCTCGCGCGCGAAACGTTCGACACGCCCGCCTCGCCCAACCAGCTGGCAGACCTGCTGGCGAGTGAAGTGACGCGTCTGCTCCGCCAGCACGCCCCGAACGGCGCGGAAGGCTGCCAGGGCATCGGCATCGTGCTCCCCGGCATGGTGGACCGCAAGACGGGCAAGCTCATCTACGCACCCCGCCTGGGATGGCGCGATGTCGACTTGCGCGCGAGCGTCTCTGCACGCCTCGGCCTCAAGGTGTTCATCGAGAGCGCACCCATCGCCTGCGCGCTCGCCCGCCTCTGGCTCGAGCCGGAAGCAACGCGTTCCGTCAACAGCTTCGCCTATGTGAGCGTGTCGGAGGGCATTGGCGTCGGACTTGTGGTCAACGGCGAAATGCTGCGTGGCGAGACACACACCGCCGGGGAATTCGGCCATGTGTCCCTCGATGCATCCGGTCCGGAATGCGTGTGCGGGCGGCGTGGCTGCTGGGAGGCGCTGGCCTGCAATGCAGCAACCGTCGAGCGCTACGCCGATACGCTCAACGGTGTCGACAGGACGTCGGATCTCAAGCTACGGCGCGCCCGCAAGGCCACGTTCCCCGGCATAGAGGAAGTCATTCGCCGCGCGCGCGGGGGAGAGGAGGCGGCTGTGCAGACGCTCGTGGAGACCGGTGGGCACATCGGACGCGGACTCGCCCTCCTCGTGAGCGCCTTCAATCCCGGCCGCATCTACGTGGGCGGCGAAATCACCGAGGCCTGGGACATTGTCGAAGCGCCCATGCGCACAGCGCTCATGGCGGGCACCATACCCGGCAGCGCGGGAAGCACTCAGGTGGTGCCCGACAGCAGCCTGGCCGAGTACCGGTTGCTGGGCGCGGTCGCGCTCGTGACGGCGCCCAGCTATGCCGCGCTGGCCGTGGGCTGATTCACGCGGCTTGTTCGCTGAAGTAAAGGGAGAGCAACACCAGCAGTGCGCTGTCGTACCGCGTGTCGCGCGGCGCCACTGGTCGAGTGTCAACGACTGCGTCATACGCCAGCTTGAGCCCCGCCACGATCGCCTCCACCGGCATGTCCCTGGCATGGCCTTCCTCGCACAACTGGGCGAGCGAGCTATCCAGCGCCTGCTGGGCGTCCCCACCGTTGACGCGTGACAACGCCGCTGTCACGGCGGCCAGAACGCCGGGCGAGAAGGCGACGTCCGGCGCCAGCGAGAGGCGTTGCGCCGTAGTCCGCCGAGCACTCGGCCGGCCCATCAGGGCACGAACAGAATCGAGGGCTCCACTATCAGAGCGGCGCTTCCGCTCGGCGATGGTGCGCGCCTTCGAAAGCCGGGCGTTGTACCGCGTCCGTGCCTCTTCCACTTCCTGCGAGTCCCGGTAGCGCTCGAGCAGCAGCACTTCGTCGTCATGACGGCCAATCGTGCGATACAGCGCAGCCAGGCGACCGCAGAGCCATCCGGGCAGTACCGGGGTCACCTGCAGACTCGCCTCGAGCGCGTCCTCGAGCAGTTGGATCGCTGTGCCAGGATCGCCACCCCGTCGTCGCGACTCAGCCTGTCGCACCTGGTCGGCCTCGGCTCCAATTACGCTGAGTGGAAGCGGCTTGTATCCTGGCATCGTCGGTTCGCGCAAGGCGCTCCTCTGCACGCACGGTGAAACTGCAGATTCGGAAGACTTCACGGGCCCCAGAAAGTGCACTCCCGACGCCGCGAACGGTAAGCCAAGTGCGTACGTCAGCGTACGTTACAGCGGACGGGGAGTGTAAACACACGGGGCCGCAATGCACGGAAGGTGCCATGATGCGCGGGCGGAATCTCCGGGTGAGATACTTCACCCGGCGGGCGCAGGCTATCCGCGGAGCACGCGCGAGCGAGCCAGGCGTGATCGCTAGCGGTGACGAAATTCGTAATACAGGTTGATTCCCGCGCCAATCAGCAGCGACGTCGCACCGTTTACCAGTCCGACGCGCGCACGACTGTTACTGGTGGCCGGTCGCCAGGCCGCCTGGGCAAAGCTGCCCGCGAAGGCGCCCACGATCTTCGGTACGGCCAGCACATGTCCGCCACCGGCGGTGGGATCCGCAACCGCGCCCACCAGGGCCCAGGCCGCCCGGCCACCGGTGTCGTGACAGCGACAGCGCTGGTAGTCGAGCGGGCGATCCAGGACGGCAGCCAGTACATCCGTCGTGGTTTCCTGCACGATGAATTCGCCAGCGTCAGAGGCGAATCGCTTGCCATAGCCACGCCATCCCTTGCCCCATTCCACCGGGTCGTTGCGCAGCTGGTCGACCCCCGCGTACACGGTACCGAGCGCAATGCCGAAGACCAGGTCATGGCCGTAGCGTGCGATGCGCGTGCTGGAATCCCGCCCGACACGCGATTGCGCTGCGGCGGGCGTCGACATCGCGACAGCGATGAGCGCGG
>JAYVNZ010000355.1:0-9683 GCA_043758185.1 Gemmatimonadaceae bacterium
GAGTTCGCCGACGGCTTGCGCGCGCGCGGCATCGACGTAACAGCACGGGCCCGCACGCCCATTGCACTCCTGGAGGCACTGGGTGTGCTCAGGACGCGCGCCCTGCTCATTCACTGCGTTCACGTGGATGGCAGTGACATCGACGCCATCGCGCAGCATGGCTGCTCCGTGGCGCATTGCCCCGCGTCGAATGCAAAACTGGGACACGGCATCGCGCCGCTTGCCGCGATGCTGGCCGCCGGCATCACCGTGGGGATTGGCACGGATTCCGTCGCGAGCAACGACCGCATGGACCTGCTCGAGGAAGCCCGCCTGGCAACGCTGATGGCGTGTGCGCGCGAATCGCGTCACGACGCGCTGGATTCGTCACGTGCGCTCGAACTCGCGACGCTCGGCGGCGCCCGCGCACTGGGCATTGCCGCCGAGGTCGGGTCGCTGGAAGTTGGGAAGGCTGCGGATCTCGCGGCGTTCGACATTCCGCCTCACCGACGGCCCGTTCACGAGCCCGTGCCGGCACTCATGTTCGCACTCGCGGGCGCCCCTGCTGCGTTCGTGGCGGTCGCCGGTCGCGTGCGCGTCATGGATGGCCGCCTCGTGGACGCCGACGAGGCACTCCCCGCTCGCGTCCAGCACACGGCGGACCTGCTCCAGCGCTGGCTCGCGGGATGACGCGCTCTCTTGTTCGCGCGATGCCGCAGCCGTAGACTTCAGCTGTCACAGTGCGCCGGAGGGACGTTTGATCGTCGGGTGTCTGGCACTGAATGCGTCGTTCGAGCCCCTGACCATGGTTCCCATGCGTCGGGCGCTTCGGCTCGTTATTGATGGCAAGGCGGAGATCGTCGAGGCCGAAGCGGACCGCGTCGTCCGTTCCGAGCGCATGACCATGCCGCGGCCAGCGGTCATCCGCCTCACCAAGTTCATCCATGTTCCGCGGCGCTTTCGCCGGCAGGTCACCAACACCTTCCTGTTTGCGCGCGACCACTATCGGTGCCAGTACTGCGGACGGGCTGCCGTGGAGCTGCGCCCGCGTGAGTCCCTCACACGCGACCACGTGATTCCACTATCACGCGGCGGACGCAATGACTGGGGCAACGTGGTGACTGCCTGCTCGCCATGCAACACACGCAAGGGCAACCGGCTGCCCCAGGAAATCGGCATGCATCCGCTGACCCATCCGGTGGAACCGCACTTTGTCCACCTGTCGTGGGCCATCCGCCGGCTGACCCAGACGCAGGCGAAGTATATCAGGACGTTCTACGGCGATGCGATCCTCCATCAGCTGGAGGCGCTGGAACACCGAGTGCATCCCCTTGCCCAAGGGCACGCGCCCCGTGACGTAGCGATCCAGCATCCCGAGGCGGCCGACTAGCTGCCTTTTTTGTTGATGGCGGCGCCGCACGCCATCGCCCGGACTACCGTTCCGCCACGAACACGGCACTGCGCGCGGTGTAGTGACGCTTCTCACCGCCGAGCATCCTGAGCATCAGCGTTCGAACGCCGTTGCCGACGGCCGACGCCGCCGTGCCACTCTTGGCACCGCGCAGCCACCGCTCGAGCTGATCCAGGTCGCTCACGGAGAGCGCCTCGATATCCAGTGCAAGCGCGTAGTAGTAGCGCACCCCGCCACGCTCGGGCGAGAGGGTGGCGCGCGACGGCCGCTCGAGCACGGTCTGCGCACTGGACAGCGTGGAGAAGCTGCCGAGATCCTCGTGCTGGCTCTCCTGACGCCGCACCACGCGATAGCGCTGCGCGGTGGGATCGTACTGCACGATGAGGTCCCACTCGAGGCGTCCCTCCAGGTCGTCGAACAGTCCACCGGCGCGCCAGAGCTCCAGGCGAAAATGCAGCGACGCGGGGAATCCGCTGCGCACGAGGTCGCGGATATCCTGCTCGGCGAAAAGGTTCGTGGCGTTCACGACCGCGCCGCCAGCGCCGGCGGCCGATGGCGCGACGTCGAGCACCGGTCGCCGCTGCGCCGACAGCGGTAGCGCCAGGCCAAGCGACAGGCCTGCCAGCAGCGCGAATGCGCGTCCCGGGCGCATCATCGCTAGAAGCGGTGCCGAACGCGAAGGAAGAAGTTGAGCGGCTCCGTCGGCACCGACAGCGCTTTCGCCAGGTACATCCCGAATTGGTCGAAGTCCAGCCCGCCGCCGATGTCTGTGCGATACGTGGACAGCGGTGGCAATTCGCGACGTCCATAGTTCAGCGTGCTGGCGGGCGAGTTGACGAGCCATCCGCGGCCGGCATCGGCGAAGAAGACCCATTCACCATCAGCACGGAAGCGTGTGCGCCGCAGCCCGTCGCGTCCATCCGTGAACGACAACCGGATGTCGCTCCGGTACTCGAGCTGCGTGAGGGCGATGCGGTCGCACTGCGCAGGACGGCCGGGCAGCGGCACCCCGGTGGCACACGTTCCCACGTCCTTGCCGCCCGTCACGCGAAAATCGAAACCGGGTACCGTGCCCGGACCATCGATCGAGAAACGGCGCTCCAATGGCAGCGCATCGCCGCTCAGCCAGCCGCCGAGCACCAGTCGCATGTTGAGCGACGAGGAGGGCGCGAGGCGGTTGTAGCGCCGGACGTCGAGGAAGCCGCGCTGGTATCGCGTTGGCCCGGACGCTGGCCCGGTGCCGCCGGGAGACGTGGGTCCAAACTGGTCGATGTGTCCGGCGCCCCGTTCGAAATCCGCCAGGAGGTACCATCCGGCGAGCGGGTTGTACGCATCATTGCGCGTGTCCACACGCAGCGTGAGTCGCGCCACGTGAAAGCGGCCATCATCCACCGGGGGGTTCACCCGCCACGGCAAGTCGTTCTTGAGCAGCGTGACCGGGTCGTGCTCCGTGCGGGAACTCCAGCGTTCGTCGCCGTAGCTGAGCGTGAGGTCCGCGTTGTCCGTCGCGCGCAGTGCGGCGTGCAACTGCCCGCCGTGCCGGCCGTAGTAATCCCGATAATCCCGGTGAAACACGAAGCTCGCGAGACCTGTTTCGAGATCGCTGAGCTGCCACTGCTCCACACCGTCAACGATGTCGAAGAGGCGTGCGCCGAGCGTGACACCGAACTCACGGCCGATGCGCAGTTCGCTGGTCACGTCGTGTCCCACGTCGGCTGACGAGCCAGTGAAGCTGCTCGCGGTGCGAAGGATTGCGCTGGCACCGAAGCGCAGGTGTCCCCAGCCCTGATCGCGGTACAAGACCGGTCCCACGCGTATGGGCAGTCCCTCAACGCGGTTGTATGCGCCGGCATTCGCCACGTCGAGCCGGTTGAAGTTGCGTCGCCCGCGTCGCTCGAGGCGTCGCCACCACTGGTCGTCCGCCGCACCGGTGATCTGTGCGACAAGCTGGTCACCTGCCTGGCTGTACCGCAGCGGCGGGTGATACACGCGGATCTCGCCGCGGATCGTTGCCCCATCGGCCCCGTCGATCTCCCCGCCCACCACCAGCAGGTCCCCGTCGATGCGTGCACCCTTCTGCAGCAGTACGTCGGCGTTGATCGCGAGCACGCGTCCGGTGACGTGACCCGCGATCGTGACGGGACCATTCAGGACGGCCACGTTGCCCTGCACGACGCGCCCACTGTCTATCGTGGTGGGCTCCGTCGTGCGAAGCGCATTGGTCGCATTGAACAGCGCCACCACCTCCATCGCCACGTCACGAGGCAGCCCGCTGCGACCGGCCGTCGTGTCGGGCTGCTGCGCGCGCGCCCATGATGGCACCATCATCGTCGTACATAGCACGAGTGTCGCGCAACAGACGCGTCGGACCTTGAAGACGCCCGCGCTCATTCGTCACCCACGGGGATACCGAGCCGGCGCATGCGCCGGTACAGGTTCGGACGATCCGTCTTCAGTCGTCGCGCCGCATCCGCCACGTTGCCAGATGCAAACGAGAGCGCTCGCACGATCAGGATTCGCTCGTGCGCATCGAGGGTATCGCTGAGCGAATGATCCAGCGCCGCCGGATCGGGCAGCGGATCCTCCGCGCGCCGCGCGGCGCCAGCCATGGGCAATACGGCAAGCACATGCCGCTCGTCGACGTCGCCCCCAGCGTGCAGGATGGCCAGTCGCTCCACGATGTTCGCGAGTTCGCGGATATTGCCCGGCCAGCGATGGCCTGCCAGCAGCGCCAGCGCCGCGGCCGTCCAGCGCGGTGCCGGCCGACCCGTCCTGGCAAGGTGCAGGGACGAGAAGTGCGCCACGAGTGCCGGGATGTCACCGGGACGTTCGTGCAGCGGCGGCACGTCAATGGGAATCACGTTGAGGCGAAAGAACAGGTCTTCGCGAAACGTGCCATCGGCCACCGCTCGGGCAAGGTTGCGGTTGGTGGCGCTCACGATGCGCACATCCACGCGGATGGCCTTTCCTCCACCAACCCGCTCGATCTCGCTCGCCTCGATGGCGCGCAGCAGCTTGGCCTGTGCATCCAGCCCGAGGTCGCCCACTTCGTCGAGAAACAGCGTGCCCGTGTGCGCCAGCTCGAAGCGACCGATGCGCCGGTCGGTCGCGCCGGTGAACGCGCCCTTCTCGTGGCCGAACATTTCACTCTCCACCAGGTCCCGTGGAATGGCCGCACAGTTCACGCGGATGAAGGGCCGGTCGCGCCGCGCGCTGTCGAAATGGATTGCGGCCGCCACGAGTTCCTTGCCGGTGCCCGACTCGCCCGTCACGAGGACGCGCGCATCCGTCGGCGCCACGCGTGCGATCATCGCGCGCACCTGCTCCATGGCTGGACTGCTGCCGATCATCTGGCCCGCGAGCCCCAGGTCCTCGCGCAGGGCGCGGGCTTCGCGTCGCACGCGCCGCAGTTCGAGCGCAGAGACGAGCGCCAGAAGCACGCCCTCGGGTGACAGGGGTTTCTCAAGGAAGTTGAAGGCGCCAAGCTTCGTTGCCTTCACGGCATCGCTCAGACCGGCCTTCCCGCTCATCATGATCACCGGAACGTCAGGCACGGACTCGCGCAATCGCGCGAGCGTCGCCAGTCCGTCCAGCTCCCCGGGCATCATGAGGTCGAGCAGCACCACGTCGGGCGCGCCCTCCGCCACGCGCGCCAGGCCGGCGGACCCCTCGGCGGCATCGCGCACTTCATAGCCCTCGCTGGTGAGCAGGGCGCCGACCATCCGGCGGATATTCGGCTCGTCATCGACGATGAGGATGCTTGGCACGGCGCGCCTAGTGCAGGTCCGGGCCAGGCGGAACGGCAGGTCGCCCTGGCGTGCGCTCGGTGAGGAGCTTCGTTGTAAAGCGCTGTCCCTCCGAGATGCGCTCCACCTCGATCGCAATGGAATCGATTGCCTGCTCCATGCGCTCCAGCCGCGACGTCACTTCCAGCGGCACGGAGTGTCCCATGGGCTTTCGCTCGAGTCGCGCCGCAAAGGCTTTCGCCAGCGGGTAGCCAATCGCGATCACCGGTATCGATGCGACGAAGATGATGGGGATGATGATCGCCTCATGCATCAGGACCTCTGGGCTCTGGTGGTAACGCATCCGCAGGCAGCAGCAACCGCATCGTGGTGCCCTCGCCGGGCGCACTTTCCACTTCCACGCCACCATCGTGCGCGAGCAACGTCTGCCGCACGATGGCCAATCCCAACCCCGTGCCGCCAGCCTTGTGCGTCACGTAGGGTTCCCATATGCGCTCCAGTCGCGAGGCGGGAATACCTGCGCCGCCATCATGGACCTCCACTTCCACCATGGGGCGCCCCGCCCGGCTCGCTCGCCGCACATTCAGCGCGATCGGTGAGTCGGGCGCGCTGGCCTCCACGGCGTTGAGGAGCACATTGGTGAGCGCCCGCCCAAGGGCATCGACGTGCCCTGAGACCATCGGCACGTCGTCGGCGACGTTGATGCGCAATGCCCGCTCGGCCGGTACTGCGCTCCGCGCCACACTCCGTGCGAGCTCGCCGAGATCCACCGGCGCGCGGGGCCCGTCCGGCAGGCGGCCGAACTGTGCAAAGCTCCGGGCCATGTCCTCCAGTCGCTTCGACTCCACTTCCAGCACGTCGATCGTCTCGGTGAGCGACTCGGGCCCCTCACGACGAAGCCGGGCGATCGCAAAGCGGATCGGTGTCAGGGGGTTCTTCAGCTCATGAGCCACCTGTCGTGCTGATTCACGCATCGCCGTCGCTCGCTCGGCCTCCAGTGCTCGCACGCGCCCCTGCCGTAATTCTGTCGACATCTCGCGCATCCGGTTGCGAAGCACCACGAATTCGGGCGCGCCCTTGCGAGGTGGGCCATCCGGCAGCGGATCACCCCGCTCGATCGTGGCGGTCCAACCCACCAACTCGCTGAGAGGGCGGCTGAGGTTTCGGCTGAGATGGCCGGCCACGCGCGATGCCACCAGGGCGAAGAGCAGGCAGGCCAGCACCGCGACTCCACCCGCCACCACAGGCGCCTTGCGCGTCATCAGGAACTCCATCTGGCGCGCGTGCAACAGTCCCTCGGCCAGTGATCGCTGGTGCGCATCGAGGGCGCGCTGCTGTGAGCCGCTCAGGGGGCCACGCCGGGCGGCACTCAATGCGCTCGTTCCCGTCTGCGCAATCTGCTCCATCGCGGGGATCGTTCCGAGCAGCGGGAGTGCGCGAATGACCGTGAACTCCCACGCCACCGCGAGCACGATCGTGGGGATGAGCGCGAAGCCCAGGAGGATGACGAAGAGTCGAGCCCGGAAACCGACCTGCTTCATCGGCGTAACATAAGGGGACGGCCCGCTGGCTGGCATAAGGGGCGGCCCGCTCGCTGGCGCTCGCTCGACGGAGGACGGGTCGTTCGCTGCGCTTACTGGACGGCAAACATTGACCAGCCGTCCCCCGTCCCGCGAACGCAGGGAGCAGGCCATCCCCCGGCCCGTCCCCTGTCCTTCCCCCACACAGGTCCCTAGATTACCCCGCGGCCATTCAGGGAGGCGCGAGCTCGTACAGCCCGCGGCGCCAGGAATGACCGGTCAACGACGGTGACGACGTGATCGGTGCCGCCCCGAGAAGACTGCGCATCCGCGCAGTGGGGCGAGCCGGTCCACGCGCATCGCGCACAATCGCTCCACGCGCGCTGTCAGTGCCAACAGAGCACGACGCGATGAGAGCACGGGCTGCCGACGAATGGAAAGCACGCCCGCTCACACGCCATGCGTCACTGGACGCAAGGGATAGAATGAACTCACGCTCCCCGCGGAACGCGCCCCACACAGGTGCTGCGCTCATCCACCGCGGACCCCAGGCGCTCAGCGCCCCCCGCGCCAGCGCAGCCGGCTACCAGCCGCAGATGCACGCGCCCAACGCCGCCCTTCTCATTGATTTCGACAACGTCACGATGGGGATCCGCTCCGACCTCGGCAAGGAGCTCCGGACGCTCCTCGGGTCCGAGATCATCAAGGGCAAGGTCGCCGTCCAGCGCGCGTACGCTGACTGGCGACGCTACCCGCAGTACATCGTTCCGCTCGCCGAATCATCGATCGACATGATCTTCGCCCCCGCCTACGGCGCCTCGAAGAAGAATGCCACCGACATCCGGCTCGCCGTCGACGCCATCGAGCTCGTGTTCACCCGCCCGGAAATCGGCACCTACATCCTCCTCTCCGGCGACAGCGACTTCGCGAGCCTCGTCAACAAGCTCAAGGAATACGGCAAGTACGTCATCGGCGTCGGCATCCGCGAGTCGTCGAGCGACCTGCTCGTCATGAACTGCGACGAGTACTACAGCTACAACGCCCTCGCCGGCCTCGTGAAGAACGACGAGGAGCCCGCGAAGAAGTGGGATCCGTGGGAGCTCGTCACGGACGCGGTCAGCCGCATGAAGCGCAACGGCGACGTCATGCGCTCCGATCGCCTCAAGCAGGTCATGCAGGAAATCGACAGCTCGTTTGACGAGAAGGACCTCGGCATGGCGAAGTTCTCGCGCTTCGTCCAGGACGCCGTGCAGCGCGGCCTGCTCTCCGCCACCAAGCTGGAGAACGGCCAGCTGGAAATCGGCCTGCCCAGCGGCGCCAAGGGCGACGCACGCGCCGCCGAGAATGCCGCCGCCGATGAAGCGGCGCGCACCGAGGTGCCGGCCGTTGCCGCTGCCGCCGGCGACAAGCCTGCCGGCAGCCGTGGTCGTCGTGGCCGTCGTGGCCGCGGTCGCGATCGCGATGATCGCCCGCGCACCGATCGGCCGAACGAACTCTCGCTCGACGGCGAGGCAGAGCCCCAGGCCGAGCCGGTCGAGTCCACACTCGACGAAGTGCCTCACCCCGCCAGTGTGTCCACACCCGTCGCTCCCATCTCAGCGGCTGTGGCACCTGCCGCTGTCGCTCCTGCCACCGCGCATCGTCCGGATCGCACCCCGCGCCCCGAGCGCACCGCGCGCACGGAACCGTCGGAAGCCATCGGCCTGTCCGGCGAACGCCTCACGCGTGACGAAGCGTTCGACCTGCTTCGCCGCACGGTTGCCGCGCTGACCACGGGTGATGTCGCGGTCCGTGCGAGCGTCGTGCGGAGCAAGGCACGTGAACTCCTGACGCGTGACAGCGAAAGCCTCAGCGATCGCAACTTTCCGCGCATTCTCAAGGATGCCCACGACAATGACGTGATCGACCTGCGTCGCCGCGGCGATGACTTCGAGGTCGCGCGTGTATCGGAAGCAGAATCGGTGGCCGAGCAGCTGGCCAAGACGGCCATCAGCAATGCCCCGGCACCCGTTGCCACGGCCAGCGCGCCGCGCGGCATGGGGCCGCGCGGAGGAGTGAGCTCGCGCGGACGTGGCGTGCGTCCCGGCGCGCCGTCGGCCGCGTTGTTGAGCATCGGCATGGTTGGCCAGTCGTCGAGCGCAGCAGTCGCGGGGGCCGAGCCCACAGCGGCTCCGGCGGCGGCTCCCACCGCCGCGGTCTCCGCGGAATCGTCGCAGGCGGCTCCTGTGCCCGTTGTCGCAAAGGGTGCACGCAAGACGGCGGCGAAAAAATCACCGGCAGCAAAATCGCCGGCCGCAAAGGTTCCCGTTGCCAAGAGTCCAGTTGCCAAGGCACCTGCAACACGGGCCAAGGCAGGTGCGGTTTCCGCGCCAGCCGCCAAGAAGACTCCCGCAGTCACCAAGCCCCGGGCAAAGAAGGCAGTCGCCCGCAACGCATGACACGAGGCGCCGCGCCCCCCGCGCGGCGTGCTCGTCTGGGTTCGCCGCTTCCCGCTCGGTTCTATGACAGGCCCACCGAGCTGGTCGCGCGCGAGCTGCTTGGCGCCATGATGCAGTGCACGAGCGCCGGAATCACCACAAGCGCCCGCATCGTCGAAACCGAAGCGTACCTGGGACCGCACGATCCGGCGTGTCACGCGGTGGCCGGACTCACGCCGCGCACGGCGCAGCTCTTTGGACCGCCGGGCCTGGCGTACGTCTACTTCATCTACGGCATGTACTGGTGCTTCAACGCCGTCACGCGCGAGCGCGGGCATGGCTCGGCCGTGCTGGTTCGAGCCGTGCATCCCATTGCTGGCGTCGACGTCATGCGTCGTCGCCGGCCCCGTGCCGTGCGTGACAGGGACCTCACCAATGGCCCGGGCAAGCTGTGCATGGCCATGGGGATCACCGGGAGCATGACGGGCACTTCTCTTCGCGATGGACCCGTCGTGATTCGCAGCGGCGCACCCGTGCCGGACGATGCAGTCGTTGTGACGCCGCGCATCGGCATCACGCGTGCAGCTGAATGGCCGATGCGCTTCCTCGT
>JAYVNZ010000356.1:0-1628 GCA_043758185.1 Gemmatimonadaceae bacterium
TACCGGCACGGCTACGGTGCGGACAGCGTTCCTTAACGACCGGAGCCGGGCGGCGTCCAACTCGCCGGAACGCATGAGAGCCGCTGCCCAGGACGCCGATGCAGAGACCGATCTCGACCTCATCGCGCGATGGAAGGGCGGTGACGAGCGCGCCGCAACCGCCATTGTCGAGCGGCATGCCGAGGCGGTGGGGCGGTTTGTCGCTAGCGTGGGCGCGCGCGGGGATGCACAGGATACCGTGCAGGATACCTTCGTGAGGGCCTTTGCCTCCATGGACACGTTTCGGGGTGACAGCAACCTTCGCACATGGCTCTTCACCATTGCGCGGCGTCTGCTCCTCGACCTGAGGCGCTCCGAGCGCAGGCGCGGTGAGCAGCTGGAGGTGCGCGATGATGATGCCATCACGGAATACGATCCGCTGGATGCGATGGTGGCGGACGAGTCTCGAAACCGGATGCTCGATGCCGTGGGACGGTTGTCGAGGACGCAGCGGGAAGTCTTCCTCCTGCGGGTGAACGAAGGGCTGTCGTACAAGGAAATTGCGGACATGGCCAGTACGACGGAAGGCGCCGCGCGCGTGCACTACCACAATGCAATGCGCGCCATCAAGGAGTTTCTTCATGACTGATTGCGAGAATGCGGAGGTGCGCGACCTGCTGCCGGATCTCGTGCATGGCCGGCTGGACACTGGTGCCCGCGCCGCGGTCGAGCGCCACGTGCGCGACTGCGCCGAGTGTGCGGGTGAGGTCGCGCTGCTTCATGAGTTGCGCTCCACGTTGTATTCGTCGCCCCGCGTGGACGTCGCGGCGATTGTCGCGGCCGTGCCTGCCTATCGCAAGCCGGACGGCCGCTCGTGGATTGGCTGGCGAACGGCTGCGGCCATCATGGTGCTGCTGGCAGGCGGCTCGTCGGTGGCAGTCCTGCAGCGGAGGGGTTTGTCTCTCGCCGACCCGGTGCGGGTGGTGCAGGCAGAACCTCAGGCGACAACGGCACCTGTCACCGGGGCGGCGTCACCCGCTCGGTCATCCGTCACGACACCGTCCCTGGCTGCGACGAATGTCGAGGCTCCCACGCCTGCCGCGCCCGCACGGCCGGCCATTACCGCGGCAGCACGCAATGCGGGTGGGAGGGAACTGGCGGTTGGCGGAGGCTCGCTCACCGATCTCGACGATCGGGAGCTGGCTTCGCTGCTCAGGGATATCGAGTCCCTTGATGGCTTGCCCACGGTGGAGGTGGAGAACGCCGCCCAGGCGCCCATCGGCCCCGGCGTCCCTCGCCGGCGCGCGCCATGAGGAGCAGTATTCTCGCAGGAGTCCTTGCGACTGCGATCCTCGCCAGCTCGGTCGAGGCGCAGGAGAGCGTAGGCGTTGGAAGTGGCGCGATGCGCATGGATCGTCGGGCGCGGCAACTCGAGTCCGGCCTGCGCACGCAACCCATTCGCACGCAGCAGTTGCAACAGCAGATCCGGCGGAGCCTGTGGCGCGTGACGAAGCAGCGACTCGGATTCTCCGATGAGCAGATGCTTCGCCTCGAGCGCATCACGCAGCGCTACGATGTGCAGCGCCGCGCGTTGGCGGAGCAGGAGCGGGCACAACGCATGGCGCTCCGCGCCGAGATGCTCGCGGATA
>JAYVNZ010000357.1:0-4416 GCA_043758185.1 Gemmatimonadaceae bacterium
ACCCAGTGCTTCACGATCGTCGCCACGCCGTTCCGCTCGAGGTGTGTGGCGCTCCCCTGCATGCCCTGCACGTAGGCAAGCCCAGCGTTTCCGGCCAGCAGGAAAACCCCGACGTCTGCACACTCGCGCCACCAACCGCCTGGAAGTGGCTCCGCGGATCCGAGCTGATGGTGACAGGAATCCCCAGTCGCCCGCGTTCCGCAATCGCCTGGAGACGATTGTTCTGCTTCGCGAGCTCGCGCGGCGCAACGGCCATGCGCGTGATGAGGCTGTTCACGTTGCGTGCAAGGATCATCGCCAAGGCCGACGCCGAGTCGTACGCGGGGCCCGATGCCAGTGGGCCACCGGCGATTGGAGCGGTGCCATGCACCGCTGCGCCGGCCTTCTCCTCCAGCGTCATGCGACCGACGAGGTCCGCAGCACGCACCGCGGACGTCAGGCGCCAATCCTCATATGGATCAAGCACGCCGTTGCGGTTCAAGTCGCGAAACTGCCTGCCGCCAATCGTGAGCACCGGCGGCGCGGCGGATTGCACAACAGGCTGTGCATCCAGATGGATTGCCACGCGCAATCGGCAACAGCCTGCACAACGCGGATGACCATGACATCGACGTGTACCCCATCCTCGGTGAACGGACTGCTTCGAGAATCCGTGTTCGAAGCTCATCCGCGCACCAAGGGAGCACAAGCGAGCGCGCACTCCCTGGCGTCCTGACTGTCTGGCGGCGTGGCCCTTCAAGACGGTACTCGTACTGCCTTGGCTACCAGGTACGAAGTACTGACGTCTTCAGTTGGTACTCGTCTGCCGCGTACCACTGGCGCTCTGCCTTGCCCGCCCGAATTCGTATCCCGCAATGCACACCAACAGCCACACCGTGCCCGCGAGGAACCCACCCACGACGTCACTCAGGTAGTGCACGCCAAGGTACATCCGGCTGAACCCGACGGCGCCAATCAGCACGATAGCCCCCGCCACGATGAGGCGCCGCCGCACAGTAGACGCAGTGCGTTCCAGCAGAAGGAACGCCAGGAAGCCATATACCACGAGCGAGTCCATCGCATGCCCACTCGGAAAGCTGTACGACACGCGATGGATGAATTCCGAGGCGTTCTCCGGCCGCCCGCGATGAAACAACGCCTTCAGTCCGTAATTGAGCAGGGTGCCGCCAATTCCTGCGGTTGCCAACGCGCCGGCGCGCAGCCAGTCGCGACGGTACGCGAACGCGATGATCGCAACGAGCAGGAGCACGGAGAGGAGCGGCGCGCCCAGCCAGCTCACCATCGCGAAGATGGACTCGCCCCGCTCGGTGCTCACTCGCTCCAGCCAGCTGGCGATGGACTGGTCCGTACGCACCATGCGGCTTTGCTCCGGAATCTCGCCAGCGATGGCGACGAATGCCCAGAGTGATCCAATGGCGAGCACCACCCCCACAGCTGCGTGGAGTGCCAGGAACGCGCGGGCATGCTCTGTCGCGAAGCGCGAGCGTGAGGCCTTGGAGATATTGGAGTCGATCATCAGTGTGTGGTGTACCAGACAGCCGTGCGGTGCAGCAAATGAGGAAGACGGACGATAGCCTCCGTGTCCGTCGCCAGCCTGACGCGTACGCCGAGCGTTCCCGCGCTACGCCCTGGCCTGCCCTCTTGAGTGGCCCTCCAAAACGGTACTTGTACTGCGTTGGCTACTAGCTACTGCGTACTGGCGTCTTCAGTTGGTACTAGAGCCGGCCACCTGTGGAAGCGCATCCCCAGCCTGCGCCGCGCCCGCCAGCTCCGTTACCGCTGGCCCGCAGCGGCGATCGCGTCGAGCTCGTGCACCAGCCGCCGCCCCACACTCGTCCAGTCGTAACGCTCCTGCGCCGTGCGGCTCAGCACGTCCTTGTACCGCACCCCGAACTGCAGCGCTGTCGAGACATTGGCCGCGATGTCGGCAACCGTGTCGAGCGGATTGAGCTTCATCGCCGCAACGATGTGCTCGGGAAACAGGTCCGCAATCGCATCAATGCTCGCCTTCATCCCGCCGAAGTACGTGCCGAGGGGAAAGCAACCCGACGCGAGGGCTTCGAGAAACACCAGCGGCCCGGCTTCCTTGACGATGGAGGGGAAAATGCCGGCGTCGCAACAGGGGAAGAGGTGCTCCAGCTCGTGATGCGTGAGGTAGCCGGTGAAGATGACCCGGTCGCTGCGCACATGCTCCTGTGCAAGTGCGAAATAGGCATCCAGCTCGCCACGCGCATCGAGGTCGTTGAAGAACATCTTCACCTTGCCCAGCGCCTGGCTCCCGCCTGCCCCATCCGGGTCACCCTCGAGCATTCGCCCGCTGTCCACGATGCGTTCCACCAGCGCCCGATCGCCGTGCTCCAGCGCCCAGACGAACGCTTCCATCGGCTCACGCAGGGGCCCGTGTCCCACCAGCAGCAATCGCACGCCGGGATCCTTCGCGAGAATCAGCGGCAGCGCCGCGAGCCCCGACTGCACACCCTTCGCGGAAATCAACCGGCCCACGTACAGCAGGATCGCATCATGCTCCCAGTCGATCTGCTGGAGCTTTTCCTCCACGTCCTCGTCCGGCGACTTGGTCTCGTACTTGATGCTCGTGAGCGCCGTCCGCAGCGACTCGGCGTCATCTGCGTCCCGTACGCGCGCGAGCATTTCCAGCAGTTGCTCCGGACGCCGTCCCCGCGGTAACGAGAAGAGTGCATTCCAGAAGCGCCCCATCTTCTCGCGCCGGCGCTCGCGGGGGACCGGCGCGAATTGCGCGGTGTGCACCCCCAGCGGGAGCACGCTGAACTTGCTGTCGAGATCCGCGACCTCGGGCAGCATCGTCGCGACGCGCGAGCGCATCTCCTCGCCGTGCACGAAGATGTGGCCCGCATCGGAGAAGGCACTGGTGGCATAGTCGCGGAAGCGCGCATCCGGCTTCACGGCATATTCGAGTGCACTGCCATGCGGCATGATCGCGTACGGCACACCCGTGCGTTCGCTCACCCGCTGCGCCACCACCGACATCAGCACCGCGTGGTTCGCATGCATCGCCGTGACGCCATGCAGTTCCACCACGCGCCGCACCACGCCTGCATTGCGCTCGATGTACGACTCGATCTCCGCGTCGCTCATGTTCACCATGGGCACCACGTTGGGATACTCGTCGTACTTGTCCCACACGTACACCGGCAGGGTATCGCCGAGCTGTGGCTTGTGCATGATGCACTTGCCGGGGTAGCGCACCTCGCGGCGGAACACCTGCTGCGCGCGCCCGTCCTCATGGTACCGCCAGAACTCCGCGATGCAGTCGTACCGCTCCGGATACGGCTCCTGACAAACGAGCTGGACCGTGTGTCCCTCCTCGCAGAGCGACTCCACCACGCAGCGCGTCCACAGGTTGCTGCCCGAGCCTTCCAGGAGGTAGCCGTGCAGGATACAGATCATTCAGGGTGCTCCACCGATAATGCCGGCGGATCACAAGGCAAGGTGCAGGCCCCTGCCTACAGTTCGGCGACGCGCGCCTGTCGTTCCCGATGTCCGCGCGCACGCGGCTCGTCGCCACGGTGCGAACGCGACAGGGCATCGACGCGCGACTGGATGTCCGCCTTGCTCACGGTGGGCTCTGACGCGTAGCCGGGGTGCTCCTGCCAGATCACGCGCGCCATCGCGAGCGGATCACCGTCCGGCACGGTGGCCAGCCACTCCATCAGGAAGGCCGTGATGTCCGATTCCTCGCGCGCACGCACCGCGATGGTGGAATGATCCAGTTCCGAAGGCGCCGGAGAGAAGGAAATGTCGTACCCCAGGCCGAAGACCTTCTGGAACACCCACGCCGTGCGCTGGATGTGGAAGTCCGACGTCACCACCCGAATGGATGTCCAGTCGTTGGGCTCCAGGAACCGGCGCATCACGAAATACGCGTTGCCGATGGTATCCCGCGACTCCTCTTCCACCATGAGCGCCGCGCGCGGCAACCCGAGCGTCACGGCATACTCGGCCATTGCCCGCGCTTCCGTCACGGCGGGAATCGTCTCCGTCATCAGGCTGCAGCGGCCACTGAAAATGACGCGTGGCGCCGTTTCCCACGCATAGAGTTCCGCGGCACGTTCCACGCGTTGCTCGGCGAGCCGCGGCAAGGTGCCATTCCCATCCACGCCGCGCCCGAGCACGACAATAGCATCTGCGCGATATGATGGCATTCCTGTATTGTTCGAGTCGTGCACGTGGTCGGTCGACGCCATAGCACCGGCAGGGCGCAGTGCGTGAAGTTATCCAGGGGCGGCAACCGCCGCAAAACAGTGAACGGACCATGAACAAGCGCGTTCCATCATGACGGACCAGCAGGCATCCACCTCCCACCGGTGCAGCGCGGCAGGCGGATGCGAGCGCTGTGAGCAGCGTGCCGACATCCCCACCGGAAGCGGACGACTGCTG
>JAYVNZ010000358.1:0-7284 GCA_043758185.1 Gemmatimonadaceae bacterium
GACACGAGCGGATCGCGCGCGTGGTGTGCACCCTAACCAGCCAGCTCCGACTGCAGCGGAAAGCCGTGCTGCTTGCGACCCACGTCTCCCTCGTGCTTGGACGTCGTCTTGTAAAGTTCGTATCGGCCATCAACAGCCGAACCGGCGTATCGGTTGCGCATGCGCTGGAGCTCGGCCTTCGACATCGGAACGAAACCTCGGGCCACCCTCACGTTTTGCCGGAGCACCTTCTCCGAATCGATGCCGGTCACCGTGACCGCGACCGGCAGGCTCATCGCGTAGCGGAGCGCTTCCGACGCACTCACCACTCGCTTTGCAACCGCCGTCCCCATCGAGCTGGCGCATTGCCGTGCGCGCGTCCCGTCCATGCGTGCAGACCTTGCTCATCAGGAAGACACGGTCACGCCAGCCGCCGGCGAGTGCCTCGCCCATGCGACGTTCGCTGAGTCCGCCGTGATACTCCCTGGCGTTGTCCATGAACGTGATGCCGGCGTCGATGGCGCCATGCACCAGTGCACTGGCTGCGCGTTGGGAACCCACCTGACCCAGGTGATAACCGCCCAGCCCGATCGCGGAGACGGTCTCACCGGTGCGCCCGAGCGCCCTGCGTGGAATTTCTGAGGAAAGTGGCACGCCTCCTCCTGAAGGAAAGGATGGTCACGCCGGTGCAGAAAGCGAACCTCTGCGGCTGTTGCGGGGGAAGTGCCCGGGCTAGCTTTCCCCTCCAGTCGAGACCCGAACGGAGACAGCGATGCAGGAACCCACGAGCTCACACACCGGCCAGCACATCCCATTCAAGCAGGAAGGCTGGGGCGTTGCGCTGTTCGTCGTATTTCTGGCTGTCGCGTCTGCCGGCGGCGCCTGGTACGTGCACAAGACCACCTACAAGGCGCCGACCGACGTACGCTTCCACGCCGCCGGAACCACGGGCGCCGCGCACGAGTGATTCCTCGGCTGGCCTCAGCCGCCAGCCGCACGCTCCAGCATGGCCACCACTTCCTCGAGCGTGGTGAGGGCGTGGTCGCGAGCGTACCACGTGCGGATGTGCTTGTAGCGCTCTGCTTTCTCCAGCGCCTGCCCTTCTCCAAGTGCCCATCGCTGTAAGGCGGCCGGCCTCGGACCCCACCAGCCGCGCTCCACGTAATCCTCGTCCAGTGCGATGACGGCGGGAATCGACCGCGACGTCCCCGTCAGGTGCGCGTCCATGAGGTCGAGGTTCGCATCACGATCCAGCACGCGCAGGTCCATGGTGGACGAGAGCTTGGCGAGCCGCGCAATGGCGGGCACGGAGTTCACCGCGTCGCCGCACCAGTCCGCGCTCAGGACAAGCAGGTGCCACCGTCCGCCCAGGGCGTTGACCCGATCCACATACTCCTGTGGAACCACCGCGCGGCGGGCTACGGCAGCCCACAGGTCCGCGTTCTTCTGGACCGTGGCAAGCATGGCGTTGAAATCGACACCCGCCACGAATCGGCGGTACAGGGAGGTTTCCAGGAGGTCGTCATCGCGGAGTAGTGCGCTCATGCTGCAAGGAATCCCTCGCGCACCCGGGACGTTCCGTCAGTGCAACGACAGGGAGTCCTTGTTCGCGCGGATCCTGCGCACGTAGTCCAGCGTTTCCGCGTAGCGCCAGCGTTCGACCTTCGGAGCAACTCGCTCGATGCTTGGCCACGTCCGGTTATCGAGCCGTTCGGCGAGCGCGGCCTTCCGGGCGCGCATGATGGTGCCCTCGCCCGCGTTGTAGCCCGCGAACACGAAGTGCCATCGTTCCGGTTCGTCGACGTCGGGCTTCCAGAGCGTCCACAGGTCGCGATCGTGCAGTATGCCACCAGCAATGTTCCACTCCGGGTTGTCGATGGCACCGAAGCTGGGGATTGCGGTGTGAATCTGCCCGTACGTGGAGGGCATGAGCTGCATGATGCCCCGTGCGCCCACGCGGCTGCGCGCGTCCGGCGTGAGGTCGCTCTCGGCCATGCCCTGCGCCTTGAACCAGCGCCAGTCCGTGCCTACGCCGAAGTAGCGCTTGGTGTACTTCCGGAAAATGGGGTCGAACCGTTCGGTGGCGCGCCTGGCATGCCGCTCCGCTGCCGCCCGTTCCAATGCGTGCCGTGTCCGGGACACGGCCGTCGCTCCCCCCTGTGCGAGCGCGGCGCGTGGAATGACCGTACCGGCCATGGCCGGCATGAGGGCGAGAGCAATGCATCGCGCAAGCTGCATCAGCCCAGCGCCTTGCCGATGATCAGCGCGATGGAGATGAAGATGGATGCCACGAAGATGGCCACGGCGACATTTCCCTTCTGCAATTCCGCGGGAAAGTCCACTTCGGGCGTCAGCTTGTCGAACGCACGATACGCCAGGTACATGAGCACGACGCCGATCACGGCGTAGAGCACGTTGAGCGTGATGACGGACAGTTGCACGGACACTTCGTGTAGGAGACCAGCGCCTCGATCCATTGGGTGCAGCGTCATTTCGACGCGCCGTATTGCGGTTCGCAACCACCGAGCGGTGGCCGGGCCCTGTTCCATTCACTAACATCCCGCCTCCACCGTACGTACCTCCGTCACCGATTGTGTCGCCACTCCCCTTCGAACGTGAACCGTCGCTCGTGACCGCCCTCCAGCGGTTGCGGCAGCCCGGCTGGGTACCCGAGGGGGGCGGCACCGACCTGCTGGCTACCATCGAGCTGGGTCTCGTGAATGCCGAGGGAGTGGTGGACGTGCGATACCTTGCCGAATTGCAGGGCATGTCCGCGAGCGAGAATGGCGCATTGCGCATCGGGTCCGCCTCCGTCCTGGCGGACATCGCAACCGATGCCACCGTGCTTCGCGATTTTCCGCTGCTCGCCACGGTGTGTGCGGGTGTGGGAACGTCCCGCGTGCGCGCCACATCCACCATTGGTGGCAGCCTCGCACAACGCCCGCAGTGTTCCGTGTTCCGGAGGCGCGTGCCCTGCCTGAAGAACGGGGGGTCATCATGCCCGGCACACGATGGCGACAACGCCCATCTCGCCATCCTCGAGGGAGGTCCTTGCTGGATGGTGTGCCCTTCCGAGCCTGCCGTCGCCCTCGTGGCCCTTGAGGCGGAGATCGAGGTTTCAAGTGCTGACGGCGCCCGGACGGTGCGAGCGGCGGACTTTTTTCTCCTGCCCACTGCGCGCCTTGACGGCGAAACCGTACTTGGCGCCGGCGAGTTGATCACCAGGGTGCTGATTCCCGCCGTTGCACGCGGTGGCCTTCAACACTACGCCCGGCGTGCGTGCAACGGACCGGACATCTTCGACTTCGTGAGTCTCGCGGCGGTACGGCGCGTGGATGGCGAGGTCCTGATCGTCCTGGGCGGCGTATCGCCGCGACCCTACCGCGTGTACACGTCGGTCGAGGAGGAAGCGATGTCCGGCGGACTCGACGACGACGCGATTGCCGGGCTGGCGGAGCGCGCGCTGCTCGATGCGGAACCGCTTTCGATGAACGGTGAAAAAATCGAGCTGGCTGCCTCGCTGTTGCGCGATGCGATCAGGCTGATCGCCGCGGAGTAGCGGGTCGAAAGGCAACTCGATGGCTGAACCCAGCGTGACAACGGACCGCGCACAACGGGCGTCGCGCGTTGCGTTGCAGGATCGTCAGTGCGGGCGCACCCGCGCGGCAAGGGACCGGCTGAACGTGCCAAGGTTCCAGACCAGGCCCGCGTAGATCGCGTTGGGCGAGTCGCCGTGAATAGGGGCGATGATGCCGACGTCCAGATTGAGCGCCGGGCTCACGAGGAATGACGGTCCCGTGAGGAACGCGGTCACCGGCGGAGGACTCGCACCGTCGATCCTCGGCACGCCGAACAGCTCCGCCACCCAGCTCAATCTGCCGGCCACCGGCAATCCGAACGACGCCGTCCAGAGCGCGGCATCCGGACCCGATTGTTCGCCCCTCACCCCCACCCGGGTATATGCGACGTTCAGGTCCACCGCCACGCCGTTGACGTCATAGCTGGCGATGCCAGTGAGGCCGATGTCCGTGGTGCCAGTGCCCGTGCCGCTGGCAACCGATCCCGTGGGAAACTTGACCGCGGGGAGCAGGGCAAAGTCGCCGAGCAGGGCGTTGTCGTCGAGCAGCCGCCACTTGATGCCAACGCTGACGTCGCCGATGCCCCCCTGTTGCCCGGCGCCGGTGAGTGACGCCGGTATGCCCAGGTTGAGCTGCGCATGGGATGAGAGTCCCACCTTGAGCACTGTTGGCACACCATACGCGCGACGTCCAACATCGACTCGAATGCCCTGCACTCCCGTCTCGACCTCGAAGTAGCCCGGGGCGACCGTATGTGCGTGCGTTGCCACGGTGGGGCGCTCCGGCTGAACGGCTCGGGGCTGCGTTTCGGGGCCTTGCGCAGGCAGGCCTGCCGTGGGCGCCAGACCGGCGATGAGCAACGCGAACCAGCAATGGGATCGGGCACGCATTGACCAGGCGTCCGGTGCATGGGTGACGACGAAACGGACATACTGCGAAGAAGTCGCGGAAAACTCGAACCACGACATTGTCCGACCGCGTGATTATTTAGGATTGCCTAGATATATGATGAGGCTAGGATAAAGCAACTCGCCAGCCCGTCAGGTTGCGGAATCCGATCGCGCGAGGGGGAGTTGGAAGAAGCGCGTGTCGATCAGTTCGTCGGCTCGATACCGTTCAATCGGCGTAAATCCCAGTGACTGGTAGAGTGCCAGCGCCGCATCCATGTCATGCAGGGTACCCAGGCGAAGCAGGGTGAGACCCCGTGCTCGCGCACCGTCGATGAGCGACTCAAGCAGCGCCCGGCCGACTCCGACGCCGCGCCACTCCGGGTCCACGAACATCCGCTTCACCTCGCCGGAACCCTCTTCCATGGGACGCAGTGCCACGCACCCGATCTCCTTCTCGCCATCGAGCGCCAGCCAGATGCCGCCCAGCGGCGGCACATAGGGCCCCGGCATCGTGGCGGCGTCGGCATAGACGTACTCCACGCCTGGAGTGGTGGCGCGAGCGTCGCCATGTGCGGTCACGAGCCGCCGCACGCGTTCGACGTCGCTGCCTCCACCGGCCTCACGCACGACGAAGGTGCGGCCGGTCACGGGCGTTGGACGGCGGATCGAAAGACCCAGTACACCAGCATCGCCTGAAGTGGGAGTCGCGCAACCAGCACCGCCATGGTTGTCGCGGATGCATGCGCAGTGCGGGCGTTCAGCAGCATCTGCACGTTCGCGGGGAACACGGCGATCAGCAACGCGATCAACCCCCAGCCTGCCGCGACGCGGGTGGCCGGCACCAGTACGCCGATGCCGCCCAGGATCTCGAATACGCCGCTCACGAACACGAGTGCCGCGGCGGCGGGCAGCCACGGCGGCATCATGGCGACATAGAAGCGAGGCCGAAGGAAATGCAGGGCGCCCGCGATCACGAAGATCACGGCAATGAGCGCAATGGACAGGGTCATGCGCTGGGGTGCGGCGATCGCGACGCCCGTCACGGCAGTCACTGACGGTCCGGGAGCGGTTCCGGCGCACCGGCGGGAGCTGTCCCGCCGAGTGTCGAGCTCAGTCCGTCCAGCGCCTGCATGATTTCACGAAGCCTGGCAATCATCTCCACCGCCGCGGGCGGAAGCACCTCTCCGTCGGACTCCGCACGGGCCACGAACTCCTCGAGTTGCCGCAACTGCGACGCGAGGCCATCGCGCGGGACGGTGTCGAATGGTGGTGGCGGGTCGCCTGTCATGTCATCCTGTGCGTTCGAGTCACTCATCGCGCGCCTGTGCAATCAGCGTCTGGCTGCCGGACCAGTTGTGTCCCGCCTCGAGGGTGACCCCGTGCTGCACGACGGCCGCTTCGACACAGAGCATGTGGCGTTCGCCACCAGCCTCCATGTCCGTGAGCGCCGCGGCCTTTTCGGCGCCGGGATTCCAGACCACGACGTCGGGAAAATTCGTGGTGGCCACGACCAGTTGCCGGTGGGGCTCGCGCACGGTGACGCGATCGGGTGCATCAACATATACGCGGTCCACTTCGCCGCGAATGCGCAGTACCGCTTCGGAGTCGCTCACGAGCACACGCGGGGCGCTCGACACGCGGTACCGGCTGCCGAGCAGCCCGACGATGTCCGTGTGTCGCACGTCGTCAACGCGCAGGTAGGTGTGCAGCGCCGCCGCGAAGTGGAACGCTCCACCTCCGGTGTTCTCGATGCGCAGCGTTGTCTCGAGCTGCTGGCCGCCAATGCGCGCCGTGAGGGTGGCGTGGAACGAGCAAGGCCAGATCGCGCGCGTGGCGGGCGAGTCGGTCAGTGAGAACGACACGATCACACCGTTGTCCTCGTGGCGGATGAAGTCATGTGTCCACACGCTGTTGCGCGCGAAGCCATGCCTGGGCTGCGGGCCTTCCGTGGAGAACTGCGGGAAGATGACCGGGATGCCTCCCCGAATCGACGCCCCATCATCGACGCTCGATGTCGCACTCAGGAACAGGCGCTCGTCGGCGCCCGGCGCAGGGCACCACGACGTGACATGGGCGCCGTTCCGATGTATTTCCGCGCTTGCGCCGTCCTCCGCACGAACCACGATCACGCGCGGCTGCGCCTCGCTCGCTGGTCCTCCCGCACTGGGTAGCGGCACGCGCGCTAGAACTCGCGCTTCTTCATCTGCTGGAACAGGTCCTTCGCGTCGTTTGTCGCCGCCTCTTCCGCTTCCGACTGCACGCCGCGGGTGGCGTCGAGGGTGGCGTCGTAGGTCCGATTCTTCTTCGGCTTGGCCGCTGCCGCTGCAGCCTGCGTCTTTCTCAACAGCGCTTTCATCTGGGCTTCGTTCATCTCGAGCATGCTCCGATGCGGGTTCGATGAGGCTTGCGAAAGCTAGCGGCCAGAAGTTCGGCGGTGCTACCGTGCAGCACGTCCCTCCTTCGACGACGACGACGGAGTCAGGTCACGGTGCACCGACATACGCGTCGAACAGCAGGTCCAGCTCCAGGGCGGGATCCACGCAGACGCCCTCGTGCACCGGCGAACTCTGCAACACGTCCGAGCGCGGAGCGGTGAGCCAGTGGAACCGTTCAGACGGTGGTGCGAGCGCCACTTCCCCGGCCGCCGCATCCCCTGCGCAGATGGCGGCGCAGGATTTCAGGTATCGCGCGAGCAACGCGTGATCGAGCCCGGGTGCCACGCGCGCGAGCGCGCCCGCATCTGCGATGGTGCGCAATGCCAGGTACTCGGCCGTCCGGGCGTGCAGGACCACCCCCACATTGGCAAAGGCGCTCAAGTGGACGCGGGGAACCACGCG
>JAYVNZ010000359.1:0-5190 GCA_043758185.1 Gemmatimonadaceae bacterium
TGTTTCACGCGACCTTCCACACGATCAACCTCGACAACCTCTTCGTGCTCGCTCGCCCCGGTGGCCCGCCCTCGTCGCCGTCGTTACCACGCGGCTGACTGAAGGTGAGCCCCACGAGTGGCAGGGTACGGCGGCAGACATCAGCTGTTCCCGCGCGTTTCCGCGCAACAGCGCCGGAGGCACGAAAGCATTCCTACCAACCGTGTACTGTGAGAGCGACGTGCAGGTTGAACACGTCCGTACCAGGTTCGAGATTGCGGTTGAGGTCCAGCGCGGGCACCACCGAGATGGTGTAGTCACGTGCCCCGGCAAAGCGGAGCAACTCGGCGCGCACCCCGTAGAGGACATCGGGGTGAACCTCCGCTGCGGTAGAAGCCTGGCCAGCGACGGCGTCAAAGCGGAGAAACCGCTCGAGGCCGATGGTCAGGCGGCCTGACGGCGTGTAGTCGTCCATGGCCAGACGCCACCCTGCGCCACCGTACGTCTCTGGGGAGCCGAGGAGTAGCCCGTGTTGGGTGTGCCCTTGCTGCACGACGTAATGGGTGTACGGGGGCGGGTACCCCACGCCTCGGTCCCCGCGCTCCTGATGTGAGAGCTCGCCATTGACGATTTCAAAGCGGACGAGCTTGCGGTGGACCGGCGTTGCCACGAGCACTCGCTGAAAGCCAAGGTCGAAAGCACTGAGATCGTCGGGCTTGAGCACGAACTTCCGTCGGCTGCCGGGATAGTCCTCGAAATACCACTCTCCAAATAGCTCCACGCCCCCCGTGGGAAGCGCCCAGCGAAAGAATGCAGAGGCGATCTGGTTCTCCTTCGGAATGTTGGCCCCAGGGTCGTCCGCTGCTCCCACGAGGTTGCCAAGGCGCAACGGGCGCAGGAGCAACTCCCGCGACGCAGCATTTGTTGACTCGAAAAAGCGCTCGACGCCCACTTCCAGTCCATCGAATCCTCTCGGGCTCGCGGCAAGCAAGAGCGCAGAGGCGATGCGATGTTCGTTGCCCGCTGAGGCCTGCGAGTAGCTCGTCTGGTCAAGAGGGCCTGCGATATAACGGGCTTGCAAGCGGAACAGCCCGAAGTCCAACGGAGCATTCGTGCCGATGAACGCGTGAGGGAAGCCGCCGGCGCCAGGACCGAGCACGAGCGGAAATTCATGCGCGGCGCCCCAGCGTTGTGACTCGCTCGACGCGCCGAACGACACGCCCGGAAGTGTGAGCGTGACGGTGGATTGCCCAGGGTCCAGCCGGCTGTACGAAGCGGAGCCGAACCGCTGTGGATAGTCGATTTTGTCCGGGAATCGCGCATCGGCAAAGCGCGCGTTGCCATTCAATCCATTCGGCGCCAGGACGAAGTCAAGATTCTGCGCGACGAATGCGATGGGTGCGAATTGCACCTCCACGCGTCCCCATCTCGCCGCAACCCCGGCCTGCGCGGCAACCGTCGCGCCACGTCCCGCCCATATGGGACCGATCGACTGCTGAAAGGGGAACGCACTGTTGCCGATCAGGGTCACCGCGGGACGAAGCAGTCGCACGTGCGGCACACTGTCCGCGCGCGTGAATCGCGCGCTCCACGGATGCGGTCCAGCGAGCATGACACCACGCTCGACATCGGGGGAGAAGGGCTGCAACGTCCAGGGTGACGCCGTCGTCGGTCCCGACAGCTGCACGGCACGCAGGTAGCGCTCCGCTTCACTCCCAACCTGAATGCGTCCGCCGAGATCGAGTCGCGTGGGAATTTGTGCTCGGGCCGTTCGCGGTGCGACCGACAGGCACAGCATGATCATCGCGGCGGTGCATCGCAACCGCGCGTCCGTGCACAGATCTCGCATTCGTGCTCCAGCCGTTATGTTAGAGCCGTTGGCGCATCGCAGCACATTACCATCACGTCGCAGGCACCGGCTACCCCTTTCCCACGTTGTGTCTATGCGCGCGTCAGCGCCTCGCAGCTGGTACTTGCTGTATCTGCTCCTGGCGGTGGTGGACCCTCTCCGGGCGCAGCAGCAGCGGTTCGTACCGCTCGTGACACTGCAAGGGGAGTTGGCTGAGCGACGCCGCCTTTCGCTGGTCGAAGGCGCGGACTCGGCGGATGCCAGCCTGCTCCGCTCCGCGTCTCGAGACACTCCGCCCGCGGCCAACGTCCAGCATCCATCGCTTCGGTTGTTGTCGCCGGAGGTGCGGATGTTCTCCAATTCCGCCCTGCCGTTCGGGGCGAATACGGAGTCGGTCCGGGCCGGACGTGGTGTGAACATCGTCGCGACGGCAGGGTTCGATGCGAGGTACGGTCCCGCTCGCCTCATCGTTGCGCCGCAGCTGGTCTACGAACAGAATCTGCCATTCCAGGTTATCCCGTATGTGCAGGGTACGCCTCCGCAGCGCAGCCCGTGGGCCAACCCCTTTCACCCGCTGCCGGAGTCGATTGACCTCCCGTTCCGATACGGTGAGCTGTCGCATCGCCGACTCGAGGCGGGGCAGAGTAGCCTCACGGTTGACCTCGGCCCGATGGCCGTTGGTGCGGCCACGGAGAACGAATGGTGGGGCCCAGGAATCCGGAACGCCCTGTTGCTGAGCGATAACGCCGCGGGATTTCCTCACCTCTTTGCGCGCGCAGCGACGCCAGTGAAGACACGAGCGGGAGTGTTCGATTTCGACGTGATCTTCGGGCACCTCCACGAATCCGAATACTTCGATCACGATCCGGCGAACGATCTGTCAACTCTCTCCGCTGGCGCGTTTACGTGGCGCCCCGGTGGTGGACCGGGGCTTCAGCTCGGCTTCGCGCACCTTCGAATCGATGGCGCCTCGGGTCATGACCAGATGAACTCCCTCTTTGGCCGGTGGGTGTTCGTGGGCTCGGGGCTCGAAGCCTACGCTGAATGGGCGCACTTCCAGGATCCGCCGTCGCTTCGTGCGTTCCTCGAAGTCCCGAACCACGAACAGGGGTACACGGTAGGGCTCCAGTGGGCACATCCCCTCGCACCTGGACGCACCTTTCGACTGCAGACCGAAGCGTCCTATCTCGAGCCCGATGCGTCCTTCCGGATTCGACCCGTTACCACCTCGTATACGAGCAGCACCGTACCGCAGGGATTTACCAATCGTGGCAAGGTCCTCGGCGCCAACATCGGACCGGGTTCGTCGAGTCAGTGGCTCGCGGCTGACGTGTTCGCGACGCAGTCGCGCGTCGGCATCTACCTCGGACGCATTCGCTACGACAATGGCACGGCGTTCGGCCCGCTCGTGCCGGACCTGCGAGGCCAGGACGTGAGCCTGCTTGCCGGGCTGAGGGCGAGCCGGAACGTTCACGGGCTGCACGCCCTCGTCGAGCTGACCGATACCGCGAGGCTCAATTATCTCTATCAGGCATATTTTGATAACGCGGCGCTCGGGACGTACAAGGGAATCGACATCACGAACCGGTCGCTCGCCGTCACGCTGACCTGGACCCCGGGGCACTGACGGAATGACGAGCCCGCGTGAATGCGTATTGTCGCGCGTGAGACGGCCGGGCAGCGCCATGCGCTGGCTCCGCTTCGTGCGCGACCGCAGCCTCGCGCCCCAGACGGCCAGGCAGCTGCTCTCATGAGACTGCACGCGAGTCGGAAGCGCCTCATCCAGAATACTGCTGCGCTGTTCGGTGCGCAGGGGGTGTCGATGCTCGTTCCGCTACTCACCTTTCCGTACCTTGCGCGCGTGTTGCGTCCGGAGGGGTGGGCAGCCGTGCTGGTGGCGCAGGGCCTGGGTAACTGGCTCATCCTGTTGCTCGAATTCGGCTTCGATCTCTCCGGCACGCGTGCCGTTGCGCACGCTCGCTCTGTGCCGGGCTCGATGCCCGGGGTGGTGGCCGGTATTCAGGGCGCGAAGATCCTTCTGGTACCCATGGCCGCCCTCATTCTTGCTGGCGTTTTCTTTGCGCTCCCCACGCTGCACGGCTCGGGAACACTGCTTCTCTGGACGTTGGCGTTCGCCGTTGCGCGCGGCTTGAATCCGCTGTGGTTCTTTCAGGGTATCGAGCGAGTACACTGGGCTGCCATTGTCGAAACCGTGAGCAAGGCCTGCGCAGCGCTGGGTGTCTTTGTTCTGGTGCGCGGTCCGTCGGACGGCTGGATTGTGCTCGCGCTGCAGGCGGTCTTTGCTGCGATCTCGCTGCTTGTACTCACGGTCGGCATGGCGCGGTTGGTGCCGTTGTCCGCCCCCACGCGATCGGGCGTGCTCTCCACGCTTCGCGGGGCGTCCCGAATCTTCGGCGTGCGAGCTGCGTCGGGATTGTACAGCCAGGCAAACGCACTCATCCTAGCAACGCTGACCGGCGCGGTCACCGTCGCGTTCTTCGGCGGCGCGGAGCGCATCATTCGCGCGAGCGTCAACTTGCTGCAGCCGTTGACACAGACGTTCCTGCCGCGAGTGAGCTATCTCAGCGTGACGAACCCGCGGCGCGGCATCCATGTGATCGAGGTCTCGCTGCTTGTCATCGGAGCTGTCGGCGCTGCATTCGGACTCTGCGCCTTTTTCGGCGCCTCTCTGCTTTCTCGCGTGCTGCTCGGTCCCGGGTACGCACCGGTCGCTCCCGTGCTCCGCGCGCTGTCGCCACTTCCGCTGCTTGTCGCCGTTGACACGGTACTCGGCCTGTACTGGGCCGTGCCGTTTGGTCATGAGCGTGCCTTGCTCAGGGCGGCACTGATCGCCGGGGTGGTGAATGTGATGCTGGCACTGCTGCTCGTGCCGCGCTGGGGGGCACTCGGAATGGCTTCGGCCGTGATCGCAGCAGAACTCACCGTCACGGTGTGTCTCGCTGCCTTGTACCTGCGACATCGCCTCGAGCCGGTGAGCGTTCGGGGCGTCGTGCTGCCATGAGCGCGCCGTCCAACGCCAACGTGAGAGTGGACATCGTGTCAGCGATCCTGAATGGTGCTGACTACGTGAGCGACTTGCTTCGGAGTATCCAGGCCCAGTCCCACTCGCAGTGGCAGCTGTGGGTCCGGGATGACGGATCCGTGGACGATACCGTCGCGATCGTCACGGCATTCGCGGCGGCGGACGATCGCATCCGGCTGCTGCATCGTGGAGGTCCACCCATGGGAGTGGCCGGGGCATACGGCTGGCTGCTCCAGCGCATTCCGGCCGATTCGCGGTACGTGATGTATGCGGATCACGACGATGTATGGTTGCCACAGAAGATCGAGTGCACCCTGGC
>JAYVNZ010000360.1:0-4508 GCA_043758185.1 Gemmatimonadaceae bacterium
ACTGTTGAGTGGTCACGACCACCAAATGCGGCGCCGATCTCCACCAACTGCATGGCGAGGAGCTCACGCATGAAATACATCGCGACTTGCCGGGGAGTAGTCAGGGCCTTGGTGCGAGTTTTGGAACGCAAGCCTTCCGGAGAAACTCCCCAGTCTCTTGCTACCTCTGCCTGAATGGTATTGACGCTCAATCCAGTGGACGCAGGTCCTGCTGCTTCACCCATTCGTAGCTTGTCCCGAAGAGCTTCCCGGGCAACATCAACAGTGATTTCCCGATGTTTCAACGACGCATATGCCAATAGTTTGATGATCGATCCTTCGAGTTCACGAACACTGGAACGGACATGTTCAGCTATGAACCGGATGACATCATCGGGAATTGTCATTTCCAGATGATCCAGAAGCGCCTTGTTCCGTAGTATTGCAACGCGATGCTCGAAATCCGGCAACTCAATATCCGCAACCATTCCCCATTGAAAACGGCTTACCAGGCGCGATTCAAGTCCAGGAATTTCTGAAGGAGGGCGGTCGCTGGTGAGGACAATCTGCCTTCCAGCTTCGTATAACGCGTTGAAGGTGTGAAAGAACTCCTCCTGAGTCGCTTCCTTTCCCTTCAGGAATTGAACGTCGTCGACAAGGAGCAGATCAGTTTCCCGATACCTCCGGCGAAATTCCTGCATCGTTCGATTCTGAATCGAACCAATCATTTCATTGGTGAATTGCTCTGTTCCAATAAAAGTGATTCGTGTTTCAGGGTGTCGACTCAACACTTCATGAGCCACCGCCTGCATCAAATGCGTCTTTCCGAGTCCTGTATCCCCGTACAGAAAGAGGGGATTGTAAACTCGGCCCGGAGCCTGTGAGACGGCCAACGTTGCCGCAGCAGCTAATTCATTTGATTTTCCAATCACGAAGTGATCAAAAGTGTACCGCTCACTTAGTGGCGAATTGATGCCACCTTTCTGTCGCTGTGCTGCTGGCACTTGTGACGCCGGGGGCGCAACAAATAGATCCATTTGATTTCGTGTCTTCCGTTCTTCGTGAACCCGGAAGACCACCGACAGCGGGTACCCGAGCGCAATAGGCGTGAGGCTGGTCAGCAACTCGGCATGTTTGGACTCATTCCAATCAGCGGCAAATTGATCGGGCGATCCAACAACCAGGGTGCTTTCACTAATCGACAGTGGTTCTGTCGGCTCGAGCCAGGTCCGAAATGTCTGTTCCGGAAGCTCGTGGCGAGCGCGATCGAGGATGCGCGTCCATACTTCAGTCGCCGAGAGCGTCATTTCCCTGTGGATAACTCGAATATGGGGCGATGCGCGAAGCTATGAGGACGATGTGGAAAAAGCAAACTGCATCCAGCCATAGTCTACCTGGAAGGAACGCGGCGTACATGAGCGCTCGGCTGGTGCTTTAGATGTCTTGACCTATCTCTCTGTCTTGTTTAACTTTAACACGTTAAGTCGCACTAGTTCTGTCGAGACCGCACCTGGAGTAGTCGAATGGGAAAGCCAACCTACCGCCCGCGCAATACACGGCGGTTGAAGACGCACGGTTTTCGTGCGCGTATGGAAACAAAGTGGGGACGTGCAACGCTCGCTCGCCGTCGCAAGAAGGGGCGGAAGCAGCTGACGGTTCGAATTCCAGACAAGTACTCTGGAGCATAGGACGCTCGAAGCATCGCGACGCTTTCCGCGGCAGGCGAGAATCACGCGGGGAGCGGAATTGCAGCGCATCGCGCGTGAGGGGAGGCGCATCCGGACTATCTATATCGATGTCCGGGTTGCAGCCTCCCTTTTCGTGCACCCCATCAGCGGCTGGCAGGGCACCCGTGTGGGCTTGGTTGTGCCACGGTTCAAGCATTCTGCTGTCGCAAGGAATCAGGTCAAGCGACGCCTGCGCGAACTCGCCCGACTCGAGCTGTTGCCGGCGGGCTTGGTTGTGGATGTGGTACTGAAGATTCGCCCTGAGGCGTACGGGGCAACCTACATCAACCTGGCGGCTGACATCGCACAGACGTTGCTCCAGTTGCAACGGTGGCATCCAGAAGCACTTCCGCGCGGAAGCCCCGTGCTCACGAGGGAGCCTGGTCTCGCATGAAGACCGCCTTGGTACTCTTCGTTCGGGGTTACCAGGTTTCCCTGGGCCATCTGCTTCCGTCGGCGTGCCGTTATTATCCCAGTTGTTCCGTCTATGCCATCGAAGCCCTCGAACGCCATGGTGCGTGGCGCGGTGGCTGGCTTGCACTCCGTCGTATTGGACGGTGTCACCCATTTCGTGCCGGCGGCTTTGATCCGGTGCCCTGACGCAGTTCGCTGCGCCTCTCAATCATATGAACAACCGCTTTTTCATTGCGCTGGTCCTCACTGCGATCGTGATCGTTGTTACACCGCGACTTTTCCCGACCCCCGTCGAGCGGACCAGGATCACGACTGCTACGGATAGCGTTGCGCGCGATCGCAACACGGTCGTGTCAGCGTCGGCTCCCGCCGTATCAGCAGCTGTCATTCCTTCGTCGGTAGATAGTAGCGTAACACTACTAAATAATGTTCCGGCTGCTATCGAGACGACGACCGTTCATTCATCGAATGCCACGTATGGCTTCAGTAATCGTGGTGGCGTCCCGATCTCTATTGCGCTCGACAGCTATCCTTCGCACAGAAGGGGACCTCGCGGCAAGGTCGTAGAGCTGGTCGGCAGCCATCGCGCCCTGTCTTCATATCAGGTGGTCAGTGGTCGCGATACCATACTCCTGGATACTATTCCCCTTCGTGTGGAACTGGCCGGACAAGTAAGCCGGACTGTGGCATACACAGGAAACGCCGGTGGGCACCAGATCCGGATAGCGTATGTTGTGCCGACAGACACAAGTGACAACTACCTGCTGCATGTCTCGGCCACCGTTCAGAATGCGGCTCCCGGTACCGCAGTTCTCGTTGGCTTGCCGCGCACCCTGTACGCAAATGAAGCCGATACGGTTGACGACTTGAACCACCTCGCACTGAGCTATCGTGCGCGCGGTGAAGTCAATAGTGTCGCATTTTCCAAACTGGATTCAACAGAAGCCAGGATTGATGCCGGCCCAATCAACTGGGTCGCAACCCGGAACAAGTACTTCGTCGTCGCGTACCGCGCGACCACTACGCCATTCAGCGGCATGCGATTGCAGGGCGTGGGCAGAACAGGAAAGATTGCGGAGGAAATGCGAGGCACTGTGGCGCTGCCTGTTTCCGCGAGTGGTCTCGCCACATTCGACATTTATGCCGGCCCGCAGAGTTTCGAGCGCCTTCAGCATCTCGGCGGCGATCTCGACCAGGTCAATCCCTATGCAGGCTTTCTGCACGGTGTCGTTCAGCCATTCACGGCGATCGTCATGAAAGCGCTGCTCTGGATGAAGCGCACCACGCAGCTGAACTACGGCTGGGTTCTCGTGCTATTCGGTGTAATGATTCGCCTGATTCTATGGCCGCTGAACCAGGGTGCGATGCGGACCAGCATGAAGATGCAGCGACTCCAGCCGGAGCTGCAGGCACTTCAGAAGAAGTACAGCGACGATCCGAAGAAGCAGCAGGAAGCGGTCATGAAGGTGTACAAGGATCACGGCATGAGTCCGTTGAGCCCACTCATGGGATGTCTCCCCATGCTTCTTCCAATGCCCATCCTGTTTGCGCTTTACCAGGTGTTCGGCAATACCATCGAATTTCGCGGAGTCTCCTTTTTATGGCTGTCCGACATCTCCCAGCGTGACCCGTACTACATCACGCCTCTGCTCATGGGGGCGTCCATGTTCGTGATGTCGTGGATTGGCATGCGCAACTCCCCGCCCAATCCGCAGGCGAAGATGATGAGTTACATGATGCCGGTGATGCTGACAGTACTTTTCCTGAATTTTGCATCAGGCCTCAACCTGTATTACGCCGTGCAGAACATCGCGGCGATCCCTCAGCAATGGCTGCTGGCGCGCGAGCGTGGGAAGCAAGCTCCCGTTCTCACCGCAAGTCTCTCCAAGCGGCGTTCCTAGGAGCGAGTGAAGCATCGCGGGGGTTGCCGGTGCGAATAACCTACATCGGTCACGCGACGCTGCTTCTGGAACTGGGCGGACTTCGCGTCCTGACGGATCCGAACTTCGAGTCGACGCTCGGGCGATTTCTGCCTCGTGTGACGCCGCCGGGTATTGCGCTTGAACGCTTGCCCCGGCTCGATGCGTTACTACTCACGCATGCGCACTTTGACCATCTTTCGTTTTCATCACTCGACAGGCTACCGCGGGATATTCCACTGTTTGCACCTGGCGTGATTGCCAAGTGGCTCATGCAAAAGGGATATGCGCACGCGGTAGCGTTGAACCCGGGGGAGCAGACGGTCCTGGCCGGTGGCGCCCTGCGCATTCATGCCGCGCGTGCGACGCACGCCGGAAATCGATACGGGGTGGATCGCTGGCGCAGCGCTGCAAACATGTACCTGCTCGAAAGCGACGACGAGAGCGTGTTCTTTGCGGGCGATACCGC
>JAYVNZ010000361.1:0-20362 GCA_043758185.1 Gemmatimonadaceae bacterium
GCGGACAGGCGCGCGTCGGTGGTGCGGCCGGTGTGTGGCGCGACCTGACCGACAACGTGAACTTCATGGCGTCGAACCTGACGGGACAGGTGCGAAACATCGCACTCGTCACGACGGCAGTCGCCAACGGAGACCTGTCGCAGAAGATCACCGCGGAAGCGCGAGGCGAGATCCTCGAGCTGAAGAACACGGTGAACACGATGGTCGAGAAGCTGCGCGTCTTCTCGGATGAAGTGACGCGAGTCGCGAAGGAAGTAGGCACCGAAGGAAAGCTCGGCGGTCAGGCCGACGTGCCAGGCGTCGCCGGCACGTGGAAGGCGCTCACCGACAGCGTGAACGCGATGGCGAACTCGCTGACGGCGCAGGTGCGAAACATCGCCGACGTCGCGACCGCCGTGACGAAGGGCGACCTGACGCGGCAAATCACCGTCGAAGCGCAGGGCGAGCTCGATGAGCTCAAGGGCAACATCAACCAGATGATCGCGAACCTCCGTGAAACGACGGAGCGCAATCAGGAGCAGGACTGGTTGAAGACGAACCTCGCGAAGTTCAGCCGGATGATGCAGGGGCAGAAGGACCTGGAGAGCGTGTCGCGTCTCATCATGTCCGAGCTCACCCCGCTGGTGTCGGCACACCACGGCGCGTTCTTCATCATGGACAACGATGCGGGCGTCCCGATCCTGCGGCTGATTGCCAGCTACGCATACCGGGCGCGCAAGCATGTGGCGAACCGGTATGCCATTGGCGAAGGGCTCGTGGGGCAGGCCGCGCTGGAGAAGCAGGCGATCCTGCTGCAGAACGTGCCGGACGACTACATCCAGATCACGTCCGGCCTGGGGGAGGCGCCACCGCGCAACATCATCGTGCTGCCCGTGCTGTTCGAGGGCGAGGTGAAGGCGGTGATCGAGCTTGCGAGCTTCCTGCCGTTCAGCCTCATCCACCAGACGTTCCTGGACCAGCTGGGCGAGTCCATTGGCGTGGTGCTCAACATGATCAGCGCGAGCATGCGCACCGAGGAACTGCTGGAGCAGTCCCAGAAGCTGACGCAGGAACTGCAGAGCCAGTCGAAGGAACTGCAGAGCCAGCAGGACGAGCTGAAGCGTTCCAACTCGGAACTGGAAGCCCAGGCCAAGACGCTGCGCCAGTCGGAAGAGTTGTTGAAGGAGCAGCAGGAAGAGCTGCAGCAGGTGAACGAGGAGCTGGAGGAGAAGGCCTCGCTGCTGGCGGAGCAGAACCAGAAGGTGGAGCAGAAGAACCGGGAGGTGGAGGGCGCCCGGATGGCGCTGGAGGAGAAGGCGGAGGAGTTGGCACTCAGCTCCAAGTACAAGAGCGAGTTCCTGGCGAACATGAGCCACGAGCTGCGCACGCCGCTGAACTCGTTGCTCATCCTGGCCAAGCTGCTCAGCGACAACAAGGACAAGAACCTGACGCCGAAGCAGGTGGAGTTCTCGCAGACCATCTACTCGTCGGGTACGGACCTGCTCAACCTCATCAACGACATCCTGGACCTCACGAAGGTCGAGGCTGGCAAGATGGAAGTGAATCCGGCCGACGTCACCATCGACGACGTGAAATCGTTCACGACGCGCACGTTCGAGCCGGTGGCGCAACAGAAGCGATTGCACTTCAAGGTGGACATCCAGCCCGACGCGCCGTCTGCCATCTTCACCGACGGCCAGCGCCTGCAGCAGGTGATCAAGAACCTGTTGTCGAACGCATTCAAGTTCACCGAGAAGGGTCAGGTCACGCTGACCATAAAGAAGGCGGAGAAGAACAAGCGGTTTGCGAGCCGCATTCTGGACCAGGCCGAAACCGTGATCGCGTTCGCAGTGACGGATTCGGGAATCGGGATAGCCAAGGACAAGCTCCAGCTCATTTTCGAGGCGTTCCAGCAGGCCGATGGAACCACCAGCCGCAAGTATGGCGGCACGGGGCTGGGCCTCTCGATCAGCCGCGAGATTGCGCGCCTGCTGGGCGGCGAGATTCGCGTGGAAAGCACGCCGGGCAGCGGCAGCACGTTCACGCTGTTCCTGCCGGCGCGATATGTGGAGCCCGATGCGCCCAAGGGTGGTGGTGACAACGCCTCTGGCCGCCGGGATCGCGGCGAGGGGTCGCGTACGGATGGCGGCAAGGAACGGAGTGTCACGCGGAGCCGCGCAGCCGAGCCCACCCGTCAGCGCAGCACCGCGGAGTCTGGCGGCTGGATGGAATCCGGCGGAGGCACTGCGGTAGCGCCGGCCGCGCCGAGCGAGCCGGATTACGCAGTGTCACGCGATTCACTGCCAAAGCCCGATGGCTTCGATGACGATCGGGATGCTATTGAAGAGGGCGATCGCGTGGTGCTCATCATCGAGAACGACGTGAACTTCTCGAAGATCCTGCTGGAGATGGCGCGCGAAAAGGGGTTCAAGGGTCTGAACGCCCTGGATGGCGAGGCGGGTCTCAAGCTCGCGCATGCCTTCGGGCCCGATGCGATCACGCTGGACATCGACATGCCAGGAATGGATGGCTGGGCGGTGCTGGACCGGCTGAAGCATCACCCGCAGACGCGTCACATCCCGGTGCACATCATCACGGGCATCGCGGAGCGGCAACAGGGGCTCAAGTCCGGCGCGTTGGCGTACCTGGAGAAGCCGGTCACCAAGGAGGCGCTCGACGACTCGTTCGCACGGATCTCCAGCTTCATCGACACGTCCGTGAAGCGACTGCTGGTGGTGGAAGATGACGAGACACAGCGCCAGAGCATGATCGAGCTGATCCAGCACGAGGACGTGGAGATCACGGCGGTGGGCTCTGCCGAGGATGCGCTTCGCGAGCTGTCCACTGGCCACTTCGATTGCATGGTCCTGGACCTGGGCCTCAAGGACATGAACGGGTTCGAGCTGCTGGAGACGGTCAAGGCGAACCCTGCCATGCAGGACCTTCCCATCATCATCTACACGGGCAGGGACCTCTCGTCGGCCGAGGACACGAAGCTGCGCAAGTATGCCGAGACCATCATTGTGAAGGACGTGAAGTCGCCCGAGCGCCTGCTCGACGAGACGGCGCTGTTCCTGCACCGGGTGGAGGCAAAGCTGCCGGAGCAGAAGCGCCGCATGCTGGAGCGCCTGCACAACACCGATGCGGTATTCACGGGAAAGCGGGTGCTGGTGGTGGACGACGACGTGCGCAACATCTTCTCGCTCACGAGCATGCTGGAGGATCACGGCATGGTGGTGTCGTTCGCGGAGAACGGGAAGGATGCGGTGAACATGTTGCGCGAACAGAAGCAGCAGTTCGACCTGGTGCTGATGGACGTGATGATGCCGGAGATGGATGGCTACGAGACCACGCGGGCGATTCGCGACGTGCAGGCGCTCAAGTCACTGCCGATCATCGCGCTCACGGCCAAGGCCATGAAGGGCGACCGCGAGAAGTGCATTGCGGCCGGTGCGTCGGACTACATCACGAAGCCGGTGGACTCCGACCAGCTGCTCAGCCTCATGCGGGTATGGCTGTACCGATAAGCTCGGGCGAGGGGTCGCTGCCGGGCCCCCCGTACGCGTACAACGCCGACCTGGAGCACCTCGAGATCGAGCTGCTCCTGGAAGGCGTGTTCCGCCATTACGGCTTCGACTTCCGGGCGTACGCCTATGCCTCCATTCGCCGCCGGTTGTGGAAGCGGGTGGAGGGCGAGGAGCTGCGCACCATTTCGCAGCTGCAGGCGCGCATCCTCCACGACGCGGACGCGATGGAGCGGTTGCTGCTGGACCTTTCCGTGAACGTGACATCGATGTTCCGGGATCCGGGCTTCTACCGGGAATTTCGCGCCACGGTAGTGCCGCTGTTGCGTACCTATCCGTTCATCAGGATCTGGCATGCGGGCTGCTCCACGGGCGAGGAAGTATTCTCGATGGCCATCCTGCTGGAAGAGGAAGGGCTGTACGATCGCGCGCGGCTGTACGCCACGGACATCAACGACGTGGTGCTGCAGCGCGCGAAGCAGGGCATCTTTCCGCTGGACCGCATGCAGGAGTACACGGAGAACTACATCAAGGCGGGGGGAACGCGGTCGTTCTCCGAGTACTACACAGCCAAGTACGACGGGGCCCTTTTCTCGCCCGCGCTGACGCGCAATATCGTCTTCTCGCAGCACAACCTGGTCACGGACCGGTCATTCAGCGAGTTCCACGTGATCTTCTGCCGGAACGTGCTGATCTATTTCGACAAGAGTCTCCAGAACAAGGTGCACCGGCTGTTCTATGAATCGCTGGTGATGTTCGGGGTGCTGGCGCTGGGAAGCAAGGAGTCGCTCAAGTTCTCGCAGTACGAGCCGTGCTACGAGAAGATGAGCACCACTGAAAAACTGTACAAGAAGGCCATGTGACGGTGCCCCAGGGCGGGGTGGGCTACGACCTGGTGGTCGTGGGGACAAGTTGGGGCGGCCTGGCTGCCCTCCGCATCCTGGTGGGCGGACTTCCAGCGACATTCAAGATGGCGATCGTTCTGGTGCAGCACCGGCACAAGGAATCTGATCACCTGCTGCGCACACTCTTGCAGGAACACTCGCCGCTCAAGGTCTTCGAGATCGAGGACAAGATGCCGCTCCAGCAGGGCAGCATCTACGTGGCGCCACCGGATTATCATACGCTTGTGGAGCCTGGTCATTTTTCGCTCAGTACGGAGGCGCCCGTGCGATTCAGCCGGCCGTCCATCGACGTCACGTTCCTCTCGGCCGCGGACAGCTATGGGCATCGGACGGTGGGCATCGTGCTGACGGGCGCGAATGCGGATGGCAGCGAGGGACTGCGCCGCATCTCGGACCGCGGCGGCCTTGCCATCATCCAGGATCCGGCGACCGCCGAAAGCATGCTGATGCCGACGGCAGCCGTGAAGGCGGTGCCGAGGGCACGCGTGATGAGCCTGGTGGAGATCACGAAGTTCGTGGCGTCGCTGCCCGCCGGTGCTCCGGAGCGGGACAACTGATGGGCGTTCCGCGCATGACGCCTGCCGGCGTGTCCGCGCACGGGTCGAACGAGGTGAGCGCACCCATTGCCGGAATGGACGAGGTGCTGCCACCGGTCGAGATCCTCATCGTGGACGACCGGCCGGAGAACCTGCTGGCGCTCGAGGCCATCCTGGAGCCGCTGGGGCAGATCACCGTGCGTGCGGGCTCGGGCGACGAGGCGCTGCGCAAGCTGCTGTCGCACAACGTGGCGATGATCCTGCTGGACGTGCAGATGCCGGGCATCAACGGCTTCGAGACCGCGAAGATGATCAAGTCGCGCGAGCGGACGAAGTACATCCCGATCATCTTCCTCACAGCCATCAGCAAGGACGAGACGTACGTGTTCGAGGGGTACTCGGTAGGTGCGGTGGACTACATGTCCAAGCCGTTCCAGCCGGATATCCTTCGGTCGAAGGTGAACGTGTTCGTGGACCTGTTCCAGAAGCAGCGGCAGCTGGCGGCGCAGCAGGAGCGCCTGGCCGAGGCGGAACGGCGCGACCTCGAAACGCGCCACATGCGGGAGATATACGAGTCGGAAGTGCGCTTTTCCGAGATCGTGGGATCGGCGATGGATGCGATCATCGGCTTCGACGCGGACGGCGTGATCAGCCTGTTCAACAGTGCCGCGGAGCGCATGTTCGGCGTACCCGCGGCAACCGCGGTGAAGGGCAACATCTCGGTGTACCTCGCGGAGTCGCTGGACCAGGGCATGCTGGATCGTGCATGCACGCGCTCGACCGACGTGCGCCATGGGCACGAACCACGCGACGACGTGGGGGATCACGGCGTATGGTCGCTGACGGGAACGCGAGCGTCGGGCGAGCACTTTCCGATCGAGGCCACGGCGAGCTGCGTGGAGCTGGACGGCAAGAAGACATACACGCTGATCGGGCGCGACATCTCCGAGCGGAAGCGCGTGGAGCTGGCACTGCAGACGCAGGCGACTTCACTCGCACAGGCGATGACGGAGTTGAAGGCAGTGAATGACGAGCTGGCCGAGCGGCAGGCGGAGCTCGAGCGCGCGATGGCGGCGCGCAGCCGGTTCTATGCGTCGATGAGTCATGAGCTGCGCACGCCCATCAACGCGGTACTGGGCTACAGCACGTTGTTGCTGGAGAATATCTATGGACAGCTGAACGAGAAGCAGGCGGAGGGCATCACGCGCACGCACAAGGCGGCCAAGCACCTGCTGGAACTTGTGAACGACGTGCTGGACCTGTCGAAGATCGAGGCGGGAAAGATCGACCTGCGGCTCCAACCGGTGATGTTGCCGTCGCTGGTGGAGGACCTGTTCGTGACCGTGCGACCCCTGGCCGACCAGTACGGCTCGTCGCTCGCGATCGAGCACGAGGGGCCGTCGATGAAGATCATCAGTGATCCACGGCGCGTGCGCCAGATCCTGCTCAACCTGCTGTCGAACGCCATCAAGTTCGGGCAGGGCAAGCCGATTCGCGTGCGCAGCATGCCGCAGCCGGATGGCGGCGTGATACTGGAAGTCATCGACCAGGGTGAGGGCATTGCGCTCGCCGACCGCGAGAAGATCTTCGACGAGTTCGTGCAACTCGGAAAGACGCAGTTGACCGAGGGCACGGGCCTTGGCCTGCCCATTTCCCGTCGGCTGGCGGAAATGCTCCAGGGCAGCCTTGTCATCGAGTCGGAGCCGGGAGAGGGCAGCACGTTCCGGCTGGTGCTCCCGGCGAACGGCGAGACACCGCCTGTGCGGCGTGTCGCGGGCGATGCGGTTGCCGCCACGGAGTAGCTCGCGGGCTCGGCAATGAACATCTCGAGCCCGGAGAGGTATATTGGGGGATGAGACTGCTGTGCGTCGGACGACACGAGTACCTGAGCGAGCACCTGTGCCGACTGTTCGGCGCGCTGGACGTGCAATGCGAATTCGCAACGGGCGTGCAGGCTGCGCCCATGGCCGCTGCGCATTTCGAGCCGCACCTGGTGGTGGCAGACGGCGACCTGTTGAGCCCGCCCGTGCTGGAGGCATGGTCGCGCGATGAGTCGCTCCAGGACGTGCCGGTGCTCGCGGTGAGCCTGACGCGCCGGCCTGAGGAGTACACGTCCGTGGAGCTCAGCGGCATTGCGGGAGTCATATACCTCCCCAACCTCAAGGCGTGTGACGCGCTTGCGCTGCTGCGGGCTGCGTGCCGGCCGCGCGGGGTGGTTGCGCCTGAAGACGCCCATATGGTGGGGCCGCAGCAGGCGCCGGTGATTCACTGATGTGGTTCGCAGTACGCGGTGGCCAGTTCCAGTAGCGGGGACATGAGCGCACACTCGGGCGACCTCGGTCCTGCGGTGCACTCCCCCATGCGCAGCGGCAGGGACGACGCGGCGCAACTGCTCGATGCGCTGGAGCTGGGCGTGCTGGTGCTGGCGCGCGACCTTCACGTTACCTACGCAAACACGCGGTGGGGCACGTGGGCGAGCCAGCCGCTGGCAGCGGGCGCGCCGATCTCCGCATTGCTGGGCGGAGGCGAGGAGCAGGTTGAAGCCGAGCTGCGCGCCGTGCTGGTTGACGGACGGCAGCGCACCGTGCTGCTGACGCTGTGCGGCGCGCGCGCCGACGAGGTGCCGAGGCGCCTCGTGTGCGAGGTGCATCGTGTCGGCGATGGCCTTGTGCTGGAAGCGCGCCCCGACACGGACGACGAACGGGCCGCGATGAACGACATCGCGCGCCGGCTTGCCGAGGTGACGGACGTGGCCGAGGTGCTCGGTGCGTTGTGTGACATTGCCACGCGCCAGTGCAATGCCAGCGCTGCCGCAGTGCTGCGCGTGATTGGACAGCGGGGAGAAGTGGTAGCCGCCGTGGGCGACCTGGCATCGGCACGCGGGCAGTTCTTCGAGCTCGAAGGTTCCCTGCTCATGCAGGCCATCACGGAACAGCGCATCGTGGTGGAGGCCAACTATCGTGATTCGGGGCGGCCGCTCATGCGAGTGGCGCCCGACCTTGCGCTGGGGCCCATGCTCCTTGCCCCCCTGCGTGCACACGGAGAAACGCTGGGCGTGATTGCCATTGCGCGTGGTGTGGGCGACGTGCCGTTTCGCCCGCGCGAGGTTGCGAGGCTGACCGTCGTGGCCGATCATGCGGCGCTGGCGGTGCACAAGTCATTGCTGTTGCTCCAGGCGCAGAGTGCCGACAAGGCGAAGGGCCGATTCCTGGCAACGATGAGCCACGAGCTGCGCACGCCGCTCACGGCACTGGCCGGATACAACGAGTTGCTCATCGACCAGGTGATTGGACCGGTAAGCAACGCGCAACTGGACATTCTCGAGCGCATGCGGTCCGTGACGACGGACCTCTCGGCCATGATCGAGGAGATCCTCTCCTTCTCGAGCCTGGAAGAGGGGCGGGAGATCGTGCGGCCCACCGAGTTTCTGGCGGAGGACCTGGTGCGCGCGGCGGTGGCGGTGGTGCAGCCCCTGGCGGACCAGAAGAAGCTGGCCGTGACCGTCGCGTTGCCCGGTGCGTCGGTGCGCATGTCGAGCGATATCGACAAGGTCCGACAGATCCTGGTGAACCTGCTGGGCAATGCGGTGAAGTTCACCGAGCGGGGCGGCGTATCGGTGCGGCTTGGCGTGCGAGCGGAGGCGGTGTGGATCGAGGTGGAGGACTCGGGTATCGGTATTCCAGACGATGAGCTGATGCGGCTGTTCCGGCCCTTCGTGCAGGTGGATAGCGGCCTCACGCGCCGTCATGGGGGGACGGGGCTGGGGCTGTACATTTCGCGTCGCCTCGCCACGCTGCTGGGTGGTCATATCGAGGTGGCGAGTGTGCCGGGTTCGGGATCGACGTTCAGTGTGGTGCTGCCGCTGACCTGGCGGGGGACGGGGGACAGCGCGCTCGCTCCGCTCGCTTGACGGGGGACGGCGCGTTCGCTTCGCTCGCTTGGCGGGGGACGGCCCGCTTGCTTCGCTCGCTGGACGGATTCTCAATTAAATTCAGAGAATGAGCTCCTTTCCCCCGACGACCACCGTCTTCAACGACGGCTATATCGCTGAGACGTACGAGGCATACCGGCGTGATCCGTCGTCGGTGGACGAGTCGTGGCGACAGTTCTTCCGGACCGCGGAATCTCTAGCCGGTACGGGTCGGAGCGCGCCCGCAGATGAGCGGTTGCTGCGCAAGGCCGCAGCGGCGTCGTCGCTGGTTGAGGCCATCCGGGAATACGGCCACCTTGCCGTGCAACTCGACCCACTCGGCACGCCTCCACCTGGTGCGAGGGAACTGACGCCGGAATTCCACGGCATCAAGGAAGAGGAACTCGCGGACGTGCCGGCCTCTGCGCTCGGGTTTTCGGTGGGGTCGGCCGCCGACGTGGTGCACCGGCTTCGCGAGGTGTATTGCAGCGCCATCGCACTGGAGTTCACGCACCTGGGCAGTGAGGACGAGCGGGCGTGGTTCAGGCAGAACATGGAGGAGGGGTCCGTCACGCACCCACTCACGGCCGACGAGAAGATTGCCGTGCTGAAGCGGCTGACGGAGGTGGATGGGCTGGAGCGGTTCCTGGAGCGCGCCTACAAGGGGTACAAGCGATTCTCCATTGAAGGCAACGACGTGCTGGTGCCCATGATGGACGAAACGATCGCGCGCAGCGCCGGGGGTGGCGCGCGCGAGGTGGTGATGGCCATGGCGCATCGCGGCCGCATCAACGTGCTGGTGCACGTGATGGGGATGTCGTACGTGGAGATGTTCGGGGAATTCGAGGGACGGCAGGGTGACGCGAGCGCCTACAGCAGCACGGGCGACGTGAAGTACCATCTCGGATTCACCAACGAGCGGCAGGTGGGTGACACCACGGTGTCCATCGAGCTGGTGCCCAACCCGAGCCACCTCGAGGTGGTGAATCCGATCATGTCGGGTATCGCGCGTGCCAAGCAGCGAGTGGATGGCGGCCGCGACGAACGCGTGGTGCTGCCCCTCTGCATCCACGGCGACGCGGCGTTTCCCGGTGAGGGCGTGGTGCCGGAGACGTTCAACCTCTCGCGCCTGCGCGGCTATCACGTGGGTGGTACGCTGCACATCATCGTGAACAACCAGGTGGGGTTCACCACCGACCCCATCGATGCACGGTCCACGCGCTACGCCAGCGACCCGGCCAAGGGGTTCGAGGTGCCGGTGCTGCACGTGAATGCGGATGACGCAGAAGCGTGCCTGATTGCGGTGCGGCTGGCCGTGGCGTATCGCGACCGGTTCGCGAAGGATGTGCTGATCGACCTCGTGGGATATCGGCGGTGGGGCCACAACGAAACGGACGAGCCGTTCTTCACGCAGCCAAAGCTGTATCAGCGCGTCCGTGCGCATCCCACGCCGCGCGAGGTGTGGGCTGCGCGGCTCGTGCGTGAGCGGATCGTGACCGAGGCGGAGGCGAAGGCCATCGACACCGAGTTCGCCGACAAGCTCGCCGCGCTGCACAAGGAGATGAAGGCCGCGGTGCCGGCGGACGACACGCACGCGCGCGGCAGCAAGGCGCATCCGGTGGTAGAGGAGGTTGCCGATCCGGAAACCGGTGTGGCGGCGTCCGATCTGGAGGCGCTCAACGAGCAGCTGCTTGCCTGGCCGCCGGACTTCGCGGGCCCGCCCAAGCTGCTCAAGGTGATCGAGCGCCGGCGCGAGGCGTTGCACAAGCACCTCATTGACTGGGGCCATGCGGAGGCGCTGGCCTTCGGCTCGTTGCTGCAGCGCGGCATCGGCGTGCGCCTCAGCGGGCAGGATGCGGAGCGCGGCACGTTCGCGCATCGCAACGCGGTGCTGCACGACGTGGAAACGGGCGGGACGTTCACGCCACTCGCGAGCATCCCGAATGCCGCGGGGCGATTCGAGATCTACAACAGCCCGTTGTCCGAGACGGCCGTGATGGGTTTCGAGTATGGCTTCAGCACGGCCACCGAGAACGACCTGGTGCTGTGGGAGGCGCAGTATGGAGACTTCGTGAACGTTGCGCAGCCCATCATCGACCAGTTCATCTCGGCCGATCGCGCCAAGTGGGGGCAGTGGAGCGGCCTGGTGCTGCTGTTGCCGCATGGCTACGAGGGGGGTGGGCCCGAGCATTCGAGCGCGCGGCTCGAGCGGTTCCTCCAGCTGTGTGCCGAGGGCAACATGTGCGTGGCGTATCCCAGCACGCCGGCGCAGTACTTCCACATCCTGCGCCGGCAGGTGATGCGGAGCGAGCGCTGTCCGCTCATCCTGATGCAGCCCAAGAGCCTGCTGCGGTTGCCCGCGGCGGCGTCGGGAATCGAGCAGCTTGCATCGGGGTCGTTCCAGCCGGTGATCGACGATGCGGCGGTGCGTGAGCGTGTGAATGACGTACGGCGCCTGGTGCTCTGCACGGCGAAGATGTACTACGACCTGCTGGAGGCGCGAAGCGCGGATGCGGCGGACGTGGCGCTCGTCCGGGTGGACGAGCTCTACCCGTGGCCGGGTGCGGACGTGGCGGCCATCGTCGACCGGTATCCCAACCTGGAGGATGTCGTGTGGGCGCAGGAGGAGCCGAAGAACATGGGGGCGTGGACGTTCGTGGCGCCGCAGCTTCGGGTGGCGACCGGCAACATGCTCACCATTCGCTACATGGGGCGGCCGGAACGGGCGAGTCCGGCGGAGGGGTACTCCGAGGCGCACAAGGTGGAGCAGAAGCGTATCGTGAGCGACGTGCTCACCGTGGCCCCTGTTGTTCCCAAGCGGAAATCCGCCAGGGTGTAGGGCACACAAAGGCAACTGATTGACCACAGAGGTCACAGGGGTCACGGAGAACTGCATGGAATGCATCGACAAGCGACGGTTGTCGATTGTTCGAGATGTATTCGTAGTGTTCAAGGCAGTCCTCCGTGTCCTCCGTGTCCTCTGTGGGTCAAAGCTGTTCACTCCAGGAAACCCCGTGACCGGAAATCATCGATGAGATCGAGCGTCACCGCTGCACTGCTCCTGCTCCTCGCCGCGCCGCGCATCCTGGTCTCACAGGAGCGCGGCGCAACCGTGTTGGGCGAGGCGGTGGCGGGGCTGGACGTGACCGCGCGGGTGCTGGTGATTGGCGCGCATCCGGATGACGAGGATACGCAGCTCATCACGTGGCTGGCGCGCGGCCGGCAGGTGCAGACGGGATATCTCTCCCTCACGCGCGGCGACGGCGGGCAGAACCTGATCGGCAACGAGCTCGGCGTGCAGCTCGGCATGATCCGTACGGAGGAGCTCCTTGCGGCGCGGCGGCTGGACGGCGGGCGGCAATTCTTTGCCCGCGCGTACGACTTCGGCTTTTCCAAGACGGCGCAGGAAACGTACAGGCACTGGCCGAAGGACTCGCTGCTGCGCGACGTCGTGACCGTGGTGCGCGCGTTCAGGCCGCAGGTGATCGTGGCGGTGTTCAGCGGCACGCCGCGCGACGGGCATGGCCACCATCAGGTGTCCGCGATCCTGGCGCGCGAGGCATTCGATGCCGCCGCGGACACCGTCCGCTTTCCGTCGCGAATGACGCTGGGCCTTGGCGCGTGGACGCCGCTGAAGTTCTATCGTGCGTCGCGATTCACGCCGGCGGAGGCGACGGTGACGTTCAACGTGGGCGAACTGAGCCCGCTGCGCGGCCGCACGTACGCGGAGATTGCATCGGAGAGCCGGTCGCAGCACCTGTCGCAGGGGTTCGGGCAGTTGCAGCGCCGCGGCACGTCGCCGGACTACCTCAAGCTCGAGGTATCGCGCGTCAGCGAGCCGCTCGCGCGGGAGACGTCGCCGCTTCAGGACATTGCGTCGGACTGGTCCCGCTTTGGCGGCACTGCGCTGCACGTCGCCACCGGTGCGCGTGCGTACGTGGATTCACTGCCCGCCGCGATCGCCACCGTGCGCTCGGTCGAGAACCTTCGCTCGCCGGCCATGATGGTTGAACCGCTGGCGCGCGTGCTACGGCTGCTGACTGCCGCGCGCACTGCCTTGCCCTGCGCGCGCGACGCGGTGGATGCCACGTGCCTGGGTGCGTCAGGGGACCTGGCCGTGTCGCTCGAGACGGCGGAGTCACGCGCGACTGCCGCCCTGCTTGCGGCGAGCGGCGTGTTGGTGGAAGCCACGGCGCCTCGTGAGCTCGTGGCGGTGCACGATACCCTGCCGGTGACGATCTCCGTGTACAACCAGGGGCGGTCGGTCGTGATGCTCGAGGGCGGCACTGTGTCCGCGGGGCCGGACCAGGTTCGACAGGCTGGCGGGGGAGCGCGCGTGGGCCCCGACAGTGCGCGGCAGTTGGTGATCAACCTCGTTCCGGGCACGCCGAGTGTGCCGTGGTGGCTGGCGCTGCCGGCGAGTGGCGACGTGTTCACGTTGCCACCGGCGTCGAGCGCGGCGGCGTTGAATGTGGGAGCTGGTGAAGACCGCATTGCCGACACGCATGCGCGCGCGGACCTGCGGATTGCGGGCGTGAGCGTGAGCGTCGATGCGGGTCCAGTGGTGTACCGCTACGCCGATCCCGCGCGGGGCGAGCTGCGCCGCCCGGTGTCCATTGTGCCGGGCCTGAGCGTGCTGCTCGACGACGACGTGGAGTACGCGCGCGCCAACGTTCCGCTGGTGCGGAGCTGGACTGTGCGGTTGCACAACGCCAGCGCATCGGCGCGCGGCGTGTCCGTCAGCCTTGGGGTGCCGCCGCAACTCACCGTGGACTCGGTGGTGCGGCGCGTGGCCATCGAGCCGTACGGCGATGCGCTCGTGACGTTCCGTGCGCGTGGGTCCCTGCCCGTTGGGCGACACCTCGTGAGCGTCGTGGCGACGAGCGGCAACGAGGAATTCACCACGGGTTACCAGGCGATTCGCTACGAGCACATTCGTCCCCTGCGCCACTATCGGATGGCGACCGTGGCGATCGAGGCCGTGGACGCGAAGCTGCCGGCGAAGACGAGCATTGCCTACATCCGCGGAGTGGGCGACAACGTCGCGCCGATGCTCGAGCAACTGGGCATGCAGGTGTCGCTGGTGACGCCGGAAGCACTGCGGAGCGCGGACCTGTCGAAATTCGGTGCGATCGTTGTGGGCCCACGCGCCTTTGCCGCGAGCCCCCTGCTCACGGCGCTCGCACCGCGGCTGGAAATGTTTGCGCGCGCGGGTGGCACTGTGGTGCTCCAGTATGGCCAGACGGAAATCGAGGCGCCGGGCCTCCTGCCGTATCCTGTCGCGCTCCGCAGGCCGACGGCCGAGCGCGTCACGGAGGAAACGGCGGCAGTGCAGCTGCTCGCGCCTGGCTCGTCGCTCCTGTCAAAGCCCAACGTGATCACGAGTGCCGATTTCAATGGCTGGGTGCAGGAGCGCTCCACGTACATGCCAACGACGACGGATCCGCATTACCAGCACGTGTTCGAGATGCACGACCCTGGTGAGGCGCCGAACGAGAACGCGGTCCTTGTGGCGACCGTCGGCAAGGGGGCATATGTGTACAACACCCTGGCGCTGTTCCGTCAGTTGCCAGCTGGCGTGCCAGGTGCGGCGCGGATTTTTCTCAACCTCATCGCGGCCGATGGCGTGTCGCCTGTCAGGCGGTTGCCGACGCCGTAGCGTGTTGGGGCGGTGCGACGTACCCGGGTCCTTCGCTGGTCGCTGGGAGTACAAACCAAAGACTGGAGTACGGAGTACTCAGTACCCCAGTACGGAGTTACCCAAGGCATGCGCCCACGCGTCATCATCATTGGCGGCGGATTCGGCGGATTGTACGCTGCGCGTGCGCTCGCGCGTGATGCGGTGAACGTGCTCGTGCTCGACCGCACGAACCACCATCTGTTCCAGCCCCTGTTGTACCAGGTGGCCACCGCGACGCTCGCGCCGACCGACATCACCGCGCCGATTCGCTGGCTGCTGCGGCGGCAGCGGAATGCGACGGTGCTCATGGTGGATGTGCACCGCGTGGATCCGCTGCGACGCGTCGTGGTCGCGGCCGATGCGCGGGAGTATCCGTACGATCATCTCATCGTCGCGGCGGGTTCACGACACGCGTATTTCGGGCATCCCGAGTGGGAGGGCATTGCGCCGGGCCTCAAGAGCATCGACGATGCGATCCGGCTGCGCCAGCGCATCCTCACCGCGTTCGAGCGGGCGGAGCTCGCGGATCACCCTGCTGGAGGGCGGCTCGCGCATCCTGCCCACCTATCCTGACGCGCTGTCCGAGCATGCGCGACGCGACCTGACGTCCCTGGGGGTCGACGTCCGGCTGGGCGCGCGTGTCACGGCCATCGAGCGTGGCGCGGTGCACGTTGGCAACGAAGTGATTCCTTTGCACACCATCATCTGGGCAGCGGGGAATGCCGCGTCGCCATTGGGCGCATCGCTCGGAGCGGCCCGCGACGGGACGGGCCGTGTGCTGGTGCAGCCGGATCTCAGCATCCCCGGCCATCCGGAAGTATTCGTCGTAGGGGACATGGCGACGCTGTCCACGCGCGGCACGGCCGTGCCGGGTGTGGCGCCGGCAGCGATGCAGATGGGCGCGCATGCGGCACTCAACATCCGGCGTTCCCTGGAGCAGCGCCCCCGCGAGCCGTTCGTGTATCGCAACAAGGGAGACCTGGCCACCATCGGCCGGCATCGCGCCATCGCCGATCTCGGCCGGCTCCAGCTGACTGGTGGCGTGGCGTGGCTGTTCTGGCTCTTCCTGCACATCCTGTATCTCGCCGGTTTCCGCAACAGGTTGCGCGTGCTGCTGGAGTGGGGATACAGCTACTTCACGTACGAGCGCGGCGCTCGGCTGATTACCATGCCCGAACGGCAGTCGTCGAACCAGGTCGCGCGCGGGACGGTAACCTGATGCACGGTGCCCTGCCTGTACGGACGTCCTTTCCCCAACTCGCGCGCGGCTGCAGTTTACATCAATGCTACTGACCAGCCTCGACGGCGATGCCCATCCTAGCGGTACCGAGCGTTCGCGCCTCGATGCGCTGCTCGAGGCGGTGCCGCTGGCGCTCGCGGTGTTCGACGGATCGCTGCAGCTGGTGGCAACCAACTCGCGTTATCGGGACCTTACGGGACTCGATGCCAGCCAGGCGGTAGGGCGGTCGATCTACGACTCCTTTCCCAACGCCCTGGCCGATCTCACGGAGCAGGTGGACATCGCGGCAGGAGGCGCCTCGGTGGTGTCCGTCCGGGTGCCCTTCCAGCACCGTGGGGGACGCCGCCTTGTGGAGGCCACCTTCGTTCCGCTCATCGACACGCGCGGCGCACGCGGCGTGCTGTTCGCCGGCAGCGACGTGACGGAGCGCGAGGAACTGCGTGAGGACCTGGCGCGCAGCGTGGCGCAGCTGGAATCGATCTTCGACGTGCTGCCCGACTCCGTGCGCGTGGTGGACGCCGACGGCGGCACGGTGCGCACGAATGCGCAGGCGCAGCAGGAGCATGCCCAGGCGAAACCACAATCCCTGCGAGAGCTATGGCAGCTGGACCGGCCCCGTACGCTCAGCGGCACCACACTGTTCGTGCACGAGCACCCCACCGCCCGGGCGCTGCGCGGCGAGCGTGTGCGCGGGGAGATCCTGGAGGTGCGTCGCGGCCGGAGTGGCACGCCCGCGGTGATCGAGGTCAACTCGAATCCGCTCTACGATCCGCACCGGCGTGTGCGGGGCGCGGTCACGGTGGAGCGCGACGTCACGGAGCGCACTCGGCTGGAGCAGCAGGTGCGCACCGAAGCCGACCGGTTGGAGCGCATGGTGCAGGAGCGCACCAGCGAGTTGCTGGCGTTGCAGGAGGCCGCATCTCGTGACCGGCGACTGGCGGCGGTGGGTCAGCTGGCAGCGGGGGTGATGCACGACGTCAACAACGCGCTCAACCCCATCATGGCGGCCGCGTACCTGCTGGAGATGAATGCCGAGAATCCCGTGGCGGTGCGCGACTATGCGGTGCGCATCGCGCGGGCGGCCGAGACGGGCGCGGCGACGGCGGCGCGGGTGGGGCGATTCATCCGGCAGGAGCCGCTGCTGGGGTCTCGCGAGGAGCCGGTGGACCTGAACGTGATGGTGGAGGAGGTGGTGGCCATGACCCGCCCTCTCTGGCGCGAGCGCGCGAAGGGTGGTGTGGTGGAGCTGGAGCAGTCGCTGGCCGATGGCGCGGTGATCCGCGGTATTGCGGGCGAGGTGCGCGAGGCCCTGTTGAACCTGGTCCAGAATGCGCTCGACGCCATGGTCGGGGGCGGCACGCTGCGCATCCGGACCACCACGACTGCGGACGAAATAAGCGTGGCGGTGACGGACACCGGCACCGGGATGTCGAAGGAGGTGCGGGAGCGGGCGTTCGAGCCGTTCTTCACCACGAAGGGGGTGAGCGGCACGGGCCTGGGCCTCGCCGAAGTGTATGGCATCGCGCGGCGGCATCGCGGGCGTGCGGAGATCGAGTCCGAAGCCGGCAAGGGGACGACGGTCCGCCTGGTGTTCCCGAAGGGGAACTTCACGGCGGGTCCGGCGGCCGAGCCGGAACTCCGGCCACGGCCGCGCCGCCGCATCCTGCTGGTGGAGGATCACCATGACAGCCGCGAGTTCATGCAGGCGCTGCTGGAGAGTGACCGGCACACCGTGACCGCGGTTCGCAATGTGGAAGAGGCGCGCGAGCGGCTCCGCGATGATAGCTTTGGTCTGGATGTCCTGTTGACGGACATCGGGCTGCCGGATGGCAGCGGCTGGGATCTCGTGTCGTTTGCCAGGGAATTGCGGCCCACGCTGCGGATTGGCGTGGTGACGGGATGGGAACCGCGCAACGAGCAGGATCCTGCGTGTGATTTTACGCTCAGAAAGCCCGTGGGCGCCGCGGATCTCCTCGCGCAGATTGCGGGATACGCGTGAGCGCACCACTGTTCACGCACCTCTTACCACCGTTGAACTGCAATGCCTGAATCGGGCTCCATCCGCATCCTGATCGCCGAGGACGATGACAACGCGCGTGCGTTGCTCGTCGAGCTCCTGAACACGATGGGCCACGTGGTGGTTGCCGAGGTGAACGGGGGCCGCGAGGCCATTGAGCGGGCGAAGGACGTGGTGCCGGACGTGGTGCTGCTGGACGTGCACATGCCGGATGGGTCGGGCATCGAGGCGGCGGAGCAGATCGCGGCGCAGGTGCCGGGCGTGGCGGTGGTGCTGTTCAGCGGCGATGAATCGCTGGTGCTCTCCGAGCGGGAGGTGACGGCGACGTCGGCGATTGCGTTCCTGCCCAAGCCCACCCCACCGCGCGTGCTGGACTCCACGCTGCGCCTGGCCGTGTCGCGGGCCCGCGAATTCGCGGTGGCGAAGAAGGATGCGCAGGCGGCGCGCGGTGCGCTCGAGAACCGCAAGACGATCGAGCGGGCGAAGGGGATCCTGATGCGGCGCACGGGGTCGTCCGAGCAGGAGGCCTATCGCATCCTCCAGCGTACGTCGCAGGACCGGTCCGTGCCGATGGTGGAGATTGCACGCGCGGTGCTGGCCAGCGAGCCGGGATTCCAGGAGAGCCAGACCGACGGGGGGTGAGCGTGCCCGCGTGGTCGTTGCGGCGGTTGGACGCGGTTGACGACGCGCAGGTACAGCAGCTTGCCGACGTCCTGATCGACTGCGTGGAAGGCGGTGCGTCGGTGAGCTTCATGCTGCCGCTCACCCGCGAGCGTGCCCTGGCATTCTGGCATCGTGTCGCGCGCGACGTGGCCGCCGGGGCACGGGCACTGCTCGTGGCGGAAGACGCGCTCGGCATCTGCGGCACGGTGCAGCTCGTATTCGACCTGCCGGAGAACCAGCCGCACCGCGGCGACCTGGCCAAGATGCTGGTGCATCACCGCGCGCGCCGTCAGGGGCTGGGAGCGGCGCTGATGCGCGCTGCCGAGGATGCAGCGCGGGAGAGCGGCAAGACGCTGCTGGTGCTCGATGCCGTGACCGGGGGCGACGCGGAGCGGCTGTACGCACGGCTCGGCTGGGTGAAGGTCGGTGTGATTCCCGACTACGCGCTGATGCCGGATGGTGCGCCGTGCGACACGACGGTGTTCTACAGGGACCTACGGTAAGTTATCGCGGTGGAGTACAAACTACGAGTTACGGGTTACCAGTCACCAGTTGCCAGTTGCTGGATCCACAGAGGCCGTGCGACCGTGGGGGCGGATGAGGAGCAGGACGCGTTCAACTGGTGACTGCGTTTTACCGGCAACTCGTGACTCGTAACGCTCCGCGAAACGAATCAGCAATGAATGCACCTTCTCAAGAATCCGCCACCACCCTGGGCTTCACATAACTCTCCATGTTCATGCCAAGCCAGATGGTGAACACCACCAGCGACGCCGACAGCATGAAGGGCAGCGGGAGTGCGATGTCGAACAGCAGGCCGAACACGATGGGGAAAATGACGCGCGCCGTGCCGCCAAATGTCTGCTGCACGCCCATGTAGAGCCCGCGTTCGTTGCCGGGAATGACACGCGACAACATGGCCGTGACGCACGGAAAGGTGAACGCGGTGCCGAGCGGCAGGAGGGCCACGGCGAGTGCGAGTGGCACATACGGCAGCACAGCCACCGCCGATGCCGGCAGGAAACCGCCGAGCATCGCGGCCACACGGGCAGGATCCGAGATGGGCTTGGTGAACGCCATCGCAAAGATGCCGGTGGCCATGAGCATGGACCCGAACCGTGACAGGCGGACTTCGCCATACCGGTCCACCATCCGGCCAAGAATGAACGCGCGGGTGAGCACGCTGATCACGCCCGTGTACGCGAAGAAGAAGCCGATGGTCTTCGCGGTGACGCCGAAGCGCGTGGAGAGATAGAGCGCGAGCATGGACGTCACGCCCTGGAACGCGCCCATGGCAATGGCGTAGATCCAGATGAGGCGCGACGCGGGCGCGGCCGAATGCGTGACGACGTGCACGATCGCATCGCGCGACCGCGCCCGCTTGGTGGTGTCGGCCTTGGACACGGCAGCTTCCGTCATGTCGCGCGACTCGGCGAGAAAGCGCCATGCAAATGCCATGTTTGCCACGCAGAGCCCCGCCGCAAACAGTCCAGGCGCATGAGCCCCCAGCGTGCTCGTGGCCGAGCCGAGTACGGGGCCGATGACGACGCCCGCATTGGTAGCCGTGGACAGCCAGCCGAGCGCCTTCGCACGCTCGTCGGGCTCGGTGGCGTCCGCCACATAGGCCTGGATCACGCCCACCGTTCCGCCACCGGCGCCCTGCACGAGACGGCACAGGAAGAGCCAGAAGAGCGGATGGGGCAGCTCCAGCGCGTACGCGAAGATGATGTAGGCGAGTGCCGATGCGCCCAGGCCAACGATGAGCGCCGGACGACGGCCGTGCGCGTCGGAGAAGCGGCCCCACATGGGTGCCGTGAGCAACTGCGCCACCGCGAACGAGCTCACGATCGCCCCGATCACGAAGCCGCCCTGCCCAAGCGACTTCGCGTAGAAGGGCAGGAGCGGGAT